>JBFYKS010000051.1:0-5790 GCA_041305785.1 Methanoregula sp.
TCCTGTACAACGGCAATTTCCCATTCGCGTTCCAGGACGCATTCGGGTGTACGGGAGGGACTACTTTCTACAACAGGTTTTTGATCCTAAAAACCTCTCAGTCTTGGCTGCCCACAAAAATGATTTCATTTTACGCAATTTTCATGCTTCGGGTGTGAACGACCGTTCATGTGCGTTTCTACAGAGCAGAAATCTCTACAGATATCTGCAAAAAATTCAGCAGATATTACAGACAGCCACTATTATCAAAATTCCCCCCTGAAGAACTGCCTGTCCGTGGCGACAGTCGGGAGTGGAGGGGGGCACCCGCTCATTAAGTATCCGAAAATAACCGGAAGAATAGTTGCGAATTACCAATCAGATATTGTGAATAACCTGAAAACGTCAGGAAAAAATGGACATCCGGAACGCTTTTTACGTCCCGATATCCCAGCTGCAGCCGTACTTCTTCTGCTCTTTGGTGAGCGAATCGATGGTGAGCCCGAGGGATGCAAGCTTGAGGTTCGCCACCTGCTCGTCAATCTCGTTTGGCACATCATACACGCCACCCTTCATCTTCCTGCCGTTCTTTGCGATGTGAAGGGTACAAAGCGCCTGGAGGGCGAAACTCAGGTCCATGACCTCGATGGGGTGACCCATCCCCTTCGGAGTAGCGAGGTTCACCAGCCGGCCCTCGGCAAGGACGTGGACGGACTTCTTCCCGAGCACGAACGTCTCGATGCCGTCACGTACGATAACCTTGTCGGCGTTTTTGTGGAGCCATTCGAGATCGATCTCGACATTGAAGTGCCCCGCATTTGCAAGGATAGCGCCGTCTTTGAGTTTTGCGAACTGCTTCTTTCCAATGACCGCACAGTTGCCGGTTGTCGTGACAAAGATGTCACCGATTGCCGCGGCATCCTCCATGGTCATGACCATGAACCCGTCCATATGCGCCTCAAGCGCACGGCGGGGGTCGATCTCGGTGACAACAACCTTTGCGCCGAGCCCGTGGGCCTTCCGCGCAAGACCGCGGCCACAATACCCGTAACCAGCGACAACGAAATACTTCCCGGCGACCAGCGTATTGGTCGTGATCATGATAGACGAGAGGACACTCTCTCCCGTCCCGTGAACATTGTCAAAGAAGTGTTTCATGGGGGTGTCGTTGACCGCAACGACCGGGAACTCCAGTTTCCCCTCGGCTGCCATCGCCTTGAGCCGGTGGATACCGGTCGTGGTCTCCTCGCACCCGCCAATAACCTTCTTTAAGAGATCGCGCCGCTTGGTGTGGATGTAATGGATGAGATCCATCCCGTCATCAATGGTGATGGTCGGTTTTGCGTCCAGCACCTGGTTGATAGCAGCGTAATACTCCTCGGTCGTGCAGGCCCGCTTGGCATAGCAGTGCACGTTCTTCACCGTATTGAGGGCTTCTGCCACATCGTCCTGCGTGGAGAGCGGGTTGCAGCCCGTGATGTGTACCGTAGCACCGCCCGCAGCGAGCGTAGTGACGAGGTTTGCGGTCTTGGCCTCGACATGGAGGGCCATACCGATCGTCATGCCGGCGAACGGTTTTTCCCTGGCGAACTGTTTTTTTATGGCAGCGAGCACCGGCATGTACTGCGCAGCCCATTCGATCTTGAGTTTTCCTGAGCTCATGAACATCCTCGAAATGAGGGGCACGGTTGTCTCCCGGCCCCGATCCTGACTACCCTATCAATAGGGACGGCAGGCATCATAAAAACTCCGTGAGCAGCAGAAGAGTTTGGAAACCTAGATAGTATCCCCCGTCCAAACCCGGATATCATGGTACTGACACGCCGCATCATCCCGTGCCTTGACTTAAAGGACGGCAGGGTCGTAAAAGGAACAAACTTTGTCGGTCTCCGCGATGCCGGGGACCCCGTAGAACTGGCCAGCCGGTATAACGAGCAGGGTGCAGATGAAGTGGTATTTCTCGATATCACCGCCTCTACCGAGAAGCGCGGGATCATCATCGATGTCATCAAGCGGGCTGCCGACCAGCTCTTCCTGCCACTCACGGTCGGTGGCGGTATCCGGTCGGTCGACGACATCCAGCAGATCCTGCGGGCGGGTGCCGACAAGGTCAGCATGAACACCAGCGCGATCCAGGATCCATCGCTCATCACACGAGGCGCAAAAACGTTCGGCACCCAGTGCATTGTTGCCGCAATCGATGTGAAGAGAAATTATACACCAAAACCGGGGGTGAAGATCATCCACCTGCCAGACGGGAAGATCTGCTGGTACGAGGTGGTCATCTATGGCGGCAGCAAGCCGACCGGCATCGATGCGATCGCGTGGGCAAAGGAGGTCGAGGACCGCGGTGCGGGCGAGATCCTCTTGACCAGCATGGAGACCGATGGGACAAAGGACGGTTTCGATATCCCGGTCACGGCTGCAATCTCCGATGCGGTCGGCATACCCGTGGTTGCAAGCGGCGGAGTTGGCACCCTTGAGCACTTCTACGACGGGTTCACGAAAGGAAAAGCGGATGCCTGCCTTGCGGCAAGCGTCTTCCACTACGGCGAATTCACCATAAAAGAGGTAAAAGATTATCTCAGGTTACGGGGTATCCCGGTACGGCTCTGAGATCGATCTCAAACCCGGCAACCGGGTGTTCGAGCTCGAACGCAATAAGCACGGCGGGATGGATCTCGCCAAACACGCCAATTGTTTTTCCCTCAACCATAATATCGCCCCGCCGCCCTTCGATGAATGCCGGGTCCGCGGACTCTTTGACCGTATAATCGATGGAGAGCTCGTGAAGCACCGCGTCGGCCGACGCATAGGCTTCCGAGAAGTCAGCGTCAGGATGCGTGCTGACACCGGCTGCCTGCTGGTGGGTCGTGCAGTCCAGCACCACGTCACCTACGGAAAAGAGGCGCTGGGGCAGTTCGCGGTGCCGGTTTAAGGTAAGGAACTCCATGAGCAGCGGCAGGAGTTCGGTCCTGACCACGGTGTTCTCGATGCTGATGGGGTGCATCACGTGGAGGACGCCACGGGTCTCTTCGCGCTGCATCTTGTTGTAGAGGACGTCCTCGTTTGTCAGCGTGAACGGCATCACCTCAAGATAGCCAAGCCCGCAGAACGCCTCGCGGGCAAGGGCGGCATTGACCGGGATCGGGTGGGGTTTTCCCACGGTGAAGGTCTTTGGCGGGTGCGACTCGATCCGGTCATACCCGTACGCGATGGCAACGTCCTCAAAGAGGTCCCAGTCGTGCATGATGTCGGCCCGGTAACAGGGCACCTGCACCTTCACCCGCTCCGCACCGGCCGGTTCAGCGCCAAAACGCATCTTTTTGAGGAGTTCTGCCATCTGCGGAGCGGTCAGCTCAACCCCGAGGAGCCGGGAGCATTCCGCAACACTGACGGTCCGCTCCACGGGGGCAAGGGTGGGGGTCTGCACCCCGCCGATCTCCACGCTCTCGATGGTTGCCCCGGCTTCTGCCATGGCCGTACAGATGATGTTGACCGCAACCCTGACCGCCCGCGGGTCGGTGCCGGTCGTATCGAGCAGGATGTTCTTTGTATCGAGGGTGACCCGGGTCCGCTCGCCGTTGATGATCGGCGGGAACGAGAGGACATGGTCGTCGTCGTCCACGATCAGCGGGAAGAGCGAAAAATCCTTCACGATCTTCGCGTAGTCCCGGCCCTTCGGGTGCTTTTCGAGGATCTCGTCCATCGTCATCTTCTCGGTAAAGTCGAGCGGGATGAAGCCGCGGCTCCGGCGCGAGGCAATGTAAGGGAACGGCGGTTTTACCGTGTCCAGGTCGTGGATGCCGATGGCAACCTTGCTCCGGCCCCGGCCCACCGCCCAGTGGAGCGACTCCTGCAGGGACATGATGCTCTGGATCGACTCGTCGTCGAACGAAACCCCGCGGATGACTGCCGCGCCCAGCACCGGGCGGATATTGGCAAGGGCGGGATCGACCGTGAACGAGATGCCCGAGGGTTTGACCGGGTAGACCGGCAGGCCGGTCTCGATCCCGAGGTACCCCCGCATTGCCCGGGCAGCGCCTTCAGGGCTGAACAGGTCCGGCCGGTCCGGGAAGAACTCCACGTCCGCATGGTCCTCCTCGGTCCGCTCGATGTCCGAACCGATGAGAGGGATCTTCTCTAAGATCGTCTTCCGGTCGGTACGGGTGAGCCGTTCGAGGTACTTGTAGGGGAGGGTGATGACTGCCATCTCAGATCCCTCCTTTTGCCTTCCGCAGCGAGGGCGTCTCGCGGAGGAACGCCACGTCGCTCTTGTGCAGGAGCCGGAGGTCCTTGAGGCCGAGACGGAGCATCGCGATCCGGCTCACGCCAAGGCCCCAGGCAAGGACCGGGTAGTTGATCCCGATCGGTGCTGTGACCTCCTCGCGGAAGACGCCCGCGCCGCCCATCTCGATCCAGCCGATGCCCTCGACATAGACTTCGGCGTCAAGGCTCGGTTCGGTGTACGGGTAGAACGAGGGTTTGAACCGGACGCTCTCAAAGCCCATCCGGTTGTAGAACTCGCGAAGGATCCCAAGCAGGTTGGCAAACGAGACGTTCTCGTCCATCACGATCCCTTCGAGCTGCTCGAACTCGGCAAGGTGGGTGGTGTCGATCGTCTCGCGCCGGTATACCCTGCCAACGGCAAACGCCTTGACAGGCGGGTTCTGGTTTGCGGCAAGGTGCTGGATGGAGAGGCAGGTCGTGTGGGTCCGGAGCACGCACTGCTCTGCCTTCTCCTCCTTCCATGACCCGCCCCAGCCGGCCGAGGAGGTCTCGCCACCGGAGAGGTGCATGGCCTTGACCTTCTCATACCCCGGCGGGAGCGGGAGGGTCTCGTTGAGGTAGAAGGTGTCCTGCATCTCCCGGGCCGGGTGGTCCTGTGGCTGGAAGAGGGCATCGAAGTTCCAGAACGACTGCTGGACGATGCCGCCATAGAGTTCGGTGAAACCCATCTCGAGAAGGATCTCCCGCATCTCGCCGATGATCCGCTGGTAGGGGTGGATCTTGCCGGGATACGTTTTCTTTGGGAGTTTGGTCACGTCATATTTCCGCAGGTTGAGGTTCTTCCACCCGCCGGAAATGATCTGCTCGCGGGTGAGGGTTCCCGTCTCCTCGCGGAGATCGAGACCGCTGTTTACGAGCGCAAGCCCGCCGGCGGTGATGGCGATGGCGTACCGGACGGTCTCGGACTCCTGCAGGATCCCGCGTTTGATGAGATCCTTTGTCTTTGGGTCAGCGGCGGAGGGAGTGTGGAGTGCTGCTTCATCGGCGTCCGTGGAGGCTCCGGCAATTCTCGTCACTGCGGTGCCCTCGACTTTGACGAGCCCCTTCTTCCGGAGCTGGCCAAACCCGATCTTAAACGCCTCGTGCTTCTGGAGATCCGCAAGGGAAGTGCCGGGCAGGACAAACCGGAGGAGCTGCGTCTCGGGGAGACCGTTCTTCAGGCACGCCCTGCCCTCGTCCGTGTACACGAACTCTTTTGTTACGATCCGCTCGACCGTGGCAAGCCCGTTGTCCTGTGCAAGATGCGCCCACTGCACCACCGCTTCCGGTGTAGCGTCAAGGAGCCCGGCAAGGTGCGGGGCATCCGCATTCTTCTCCTTTGCAAGGGTTGCGAGCAACCGTTTCTCGTTCTGGGTCAGTTCCACCATCTTACACCACAATCCTGTCCTGGCATGCGTCCATCTTCTCCCGGAAGTCTTTTAAGAACGCCACCACCCGCTCGGCCGTATCCTTCTTGCACTGGCCGCAGGTGACCTCGCCAGCCATGCACTTTCGCCTGATCTCTGATAGTTCCGCATCGTC
>JBFYKS010000052.1:0-8517 GCA_041305785.1 Methanoregula sp.
GAAGAGATCGCAGCTTTTGCGCAGGTCATGCGCCGGCATGCGGTCAGCGTTGCACCGGTGACCGGAAAGATGCTGGTCGATACCTGCGGGACCGGGGGTGATGGCACCCATACCTTCAACATCAGCACAGCTTCGGCGCTGGTGGCAGCAGGTGCGGGAGTCCCGGTGGTAAAACACGGGAACCGGAGTGTCAGCAGTTCCTGTGGTTCCGCGGACGTGCTCGCTGCACTCGGGGTGAACCTTGCCGTGGATCCCTCGCGGCAGGCAGAGATCGTAGAACAAGCCGGCATCGCGTTTCTCTTTGCACCCAGCCATCACCCCGCTATGCGTCACGTCATGGCAGCGCGGCAGGAACTGGGGTGCCGGACCGTCTTCAACATCCTCGGGCCGCTTGCCAACCCGGCCGGGGCAAAGGCACAGGTTCTCGGGGTGTACAGCCCGGATCTTATCCGGCCGATGGCCGAGGTGCTCAGGATCCTCGGTCTCTCCCGCGCCATGGTAGTCCACGGAAACGGGCTTGATGAAATAACAACAACCGGAGAGACGCAGATCTGTGAGCTTGAGGGAAATATGATTAAGACTTATTCTCTGAACCCATCCGCATTCGGTATCGGCCTTGCCAGCCTGTCAGATCTCCGTGGCGGGAACCCACAGGAAAATGCCCGTATCATCCAGGAGATCCTTAGTGGGGAGAAGGGGGCGGGCCGGGACATTGTCCTCCTCAATGCCGGGGCGGCAATCTATGCCGGGGGGCAGGCACGGGATCTGCATGAAGGGATCAGGATTGCCAAAACATCCATCGATTCCGGGAACGCACGGGCCCGGCTTGAGGCACTGGTCGAGGCAACCCGGGGTGCAGCATGATCCTTGATGAGATCCTCAAAAAGACAAAAAAGCGGGTGGCACGGTTGCCACCAACATTTCCCGAGACCCCCCTGCGGGAAAGGCTCAGCCTGACGACGGCGATCCGGAACCGTAACGGCAGGAATGCAATCATCGCCGAGATCAAGTGTGCGTCCCCGAGCAGGGGGGTGATCCGGCGCAATGTTGACATGGCGATGATGGCCGGGGAGCTTAAGGACGGGGGATGCGTTGCGCTCTCGGTGCTCACCGAACCCTACTTCTTTGGCGGAACCGGCCGGGATATTGAGCGGGTGAAGACCATGGTGCACCTGCCGGTCCTTCGCAAGGATTTCATCATCGACAAGCGGCAGATTGCCGAGTCCGTATCACTCGGGGCCGATGCCGTGCTGCTCATTGCGGCAGTTCTCAAAAATGACCTGCCGGAATTTGTGGATGAGGTTATCGATTCTGGCCTCGAACCGCTGGTTGAAGTCCGGACACGGGAGGAGGCTGAGCTGGCACTTGCATCACGGACAACGCTTATCGGTGTCAACAACCGCAATCTCGCTACTCTCGGAATCGACCGCTCGACAACCCGACTAATCTCTGAGCAGATCCGGCAGGAGGGCAGGCTGATAGTCTCTGAGAGCGGCATGCGATCTGCTGATGATATCCGCGAGATGAAACAGTACTGTGATGCATTCCTGATCGGATCATCCATCATGTCCCACAATCACCCGCGAAAGAAACTGGAGGAGTTTGTATGCGCATAAAGATCTGCGGGATCACCCGCCCAATTGATGCACACTTTGCCGAACGGGAAGGTGCAAATGCCATCGGGGTTGTCCTCTTTTCCGATTCGAAGCGGAGCGTATCAGCAGAGCGGGCACAGGAGATCTTCTCTGCTGTTGGTCCGTTCACCACAACAGTAGCAGTGACCCATACCAAATCAGAAGAGGAACTTGCCCGGATCATCGCACTGAAACCGGATGCAATCCAGATCTCAAACCCGTTTGTCTTCAGGGACGATCCGGGAGTAAGGGTAATCCGGGTAATCGGTCGCACCAATCCGCTGCCGGAAGACTGCGACGCGGTGATCGTCGACGACAGCCACGGGGGGGGCAGGCCGTTTGACCTGACGTACGCACAGGAGACCGTGAAACGATCGAACATCCCGGTCATCCTGGCCGGGGGGCTCACACCAGGAAATGTCGCAGAAGCGATCCGCAAGGTACGCCCATATGCCGTGGATGTGGCAACCGGCGTTGAGGAGTCCCCGGGGATCAAGGATCAGGAAAAGATCCGGGCTTTCATTACCGCATGCAGGAGCGCATACTATGCATAAGAAGGGAAGATATGGAAAATACGGCGGACAGTACGTCTCCGAAACACTGATGGACGCACTCATCGAACTGGAGGGCGCATATGATGCGATTAAAAGGAACCGTGGATTCATCCGTGACCTTGCTGCGTTGCAGCAGGAGTACGCCGGCCGAAAAACCCCGCTCACGTTCTGCCCAAACGTCTCGCAGGAACTCGGGTGCAGGGTCTACCTGAAACGGGAAGATCTTGTTCACGGGGGTTCGCACAAACTCAACAATACCCTCGGGCAGGCATTGCTTGCAAAACACATGGGGAAGAAACGGCTCATCGCAGAGACCGGGGCCGGGCAGCACGGGGTTGCAACCGCGATCATCGGGGCCCGACTCGGGATGCCCGTCGAAGTGTATATGGGCGAAGTGGATACGAAACGGCAGGCGCTCAACGTCTTCCGGATGGAGCTGATGGGGGCAAAGGTTATCCCGGTCACTACAGGAACCCGGACCCTCAAGGATGCAATCAATGAGGCGCTCCGCGACTGGGTGGCAAATGTCCGCGATACCTATTACCTGATCGGGTCGGTTGTCGGCCCTCACCCCTACCCGCTGATGGTCCGGGACTTCCAGTCAGTGATTGGAAAGGAAACCCGCCGGCAGATTATCAGGAAGGAGGGGAGACTTCCGGACACCATCGTTGCCTGTGTCGGCGGCGGCTCAAACGCCATGGGGATCTTTTACCCGTTTGTGAAAGATGACGTGGAACTTGTCGGGGTAGAGGCCGGGGGCGAGGGGATCGGGACCGGCAAACACTCGGCTACGCTCTGTGCCGGTGAAGCGGGGGTTCTGCATGGTACCCTCTCGTACCTGCTCCAGGACGGGGACGGGCAGGTACTCCCCACCCACAGTATCTCCGCCGGTCTCGATTACCCGGGAGTGGGTCCTGAACATTCGATGCTCAAGGATAGCGGACGGGTCACCTACACCGCAGTGAATGATCCCGAAGTCCTGGCTGCTTTTAAGTTCCTGTCAGAAAAAGAGGGAATCATACCGGCACTGGAGTCGGCCCATGCGGTTGCATGGGTGATGGAGAACACGGACCGGTTCGACCGGGACGATGTCGTCATCATCAACCTCTCCGGGCGCGGGGACAAGGACGTTGCTGAAGTTGCAGCACTTCAGGGGAGGATAGCATGAGACGGATTGACGCGGCATTCGCCAACCGGGAAAGACCGGCCTTTATCGGGTTTATCGTAGCAGGCGACCCGGACAAGGAGACCTGTATCCGGGCAGCCATGGCACTCATCAGAGGCGGGACGGACATCCTCGAACTGGGAATCCCGTTCTCGGATCCGGTTGCCGATGGCCCGACCATCCAGAAAGCTGACGAGCGGTCTCTTGCATCGGGTACAACGGTTGATATGGTCTTTGACATTGTCCGGGAAATACGGAAGCGATCCGAAGTCCCCATTGTCTTCCTCGTTTACTTCAATATGGTCTGCCACCGGGGAATTGACCGCTTCTACCGCGAGGCTCATGAGGCGGGAGTGGATGGCATCCTCGTTGCCGATATGCCGGTTGAGGAATCTGAAGAGGTGTACAAAGCAGCACTCCGGAATTATATCGATCCCATCTTCCTCATCACCCAGACAACCTCGGACAAGCGGATCAAAAAGATTGCGGCAAAGTCCCGCGGGTATCTCTACCTTGTCGCAGTCCTTGGGGTGACAGGCGTTCGTGATACTGTATCATCGGGTGCGCTTGATCTCTTAAAAAGGGTACGGAAGTTCACGGAGGTCCCGCTCGCGCTCGGGTTTGGCATCTCAACACCGGCTCATGCAAAGACCTGTGCAGAGGCGGGGGCTGATGGGATCATTGTCGGGAGCGCCATTGTAGATATTGTCAGCAGGAACCTTGGCCATCCCGACGCGATGGAACGGGATCTGGAAACCTGCTTATCAGAGATGAAAAAAGCCCTCTGATCTTTTTTTATTCAACGGGTTTGGCATGATAGCCATGATCCATAAGGATCGCGGCTACCCGGCGGGGCCATTCTGCGGGATTTCCAGAGGGAATCGGAACCACCAGTCCCTGCCAGAGGTTTTCAAGAGCGGGATCATCCGTCCGCAAGGTGTTTTTCCCGATCACTCTTCCGCAGGGATTCCCGTTGCGGTCCATGATGATCATCCGGTAACACTGAAAGAACTGGCAGATCTTCGGGCGGGTTGCATAGATCGCGCAGGTGGTGGTATCACTGCCCGGGACGTTCCGGAGGAACGGGCAGACCTTCGGGTGTGTGCCGGCCGGTGCATCTCCCTGTACGATGAACTCATCTGCAATCTCCTCAGCAAAGGCCGGATCAACCCGGGCAGAGAAGAACAGGTTGTCAATGGTGCTGCGGCAGTAGTAGTCCCGGTCATTGAGCTGGCGCTCGATAATTATGGACTGCCCGAGGCTGACACAGCACTTGCCGCACCGGTCGCAGATGAACAACGCCATAATAGAGATAATGACAGTGGAGGGTACAAATGCGTTGCGACAGGTTCTGCCTGAGAGACCCTGCAAACGTTTATTTCGGAAATGCCTTACCTCCCGAAAAATTTGATTTTTCTCAAAAAATTTTATTTTGGGGGAAGGCAACGTTTTCAGCGGAACAAATATGACAAAAAAATCAGTGCCCGGGGCAAACGCGCTCATAACGAATGCGGATGAGACCTGCTGCGGTCAGTTTCGGAAATAATCCTGCGGTTGTGAGGAAAGATGAGTGAAAAAACCCGCATCCTCTTCATCTGCACGGCAAACGCAGCCCGCTCCCAGATGGCCGAGGGGCTGCTCCGGGCAAGGTATGGCGACCGGTACGAGGTATTTTCCGCCGGCACCCGCCAGTCAAAAGTGAGCACCCGGGCGATCCTCGTGATGCAGGAGATCGGCATTGACATCTCGCACCACCGTTCAAAAACCCTCGCGGAGTTCAATGGTGAGTCCTTTGACTGCGCGGTGACGCTCTGTGACAATGCCCATACCGCCTGCCCGATCGTACCCGGCGCAAAAAAAACCATCCACCATGCTTTTTCCGATCCCCATCTGCTGCAGGGATCTGATGAGGAGATCCTTGCGGTTTACCGGAAGGTGAGGGACGAGATCGCCACATGGATCGGCGTTACCTTTGCATAATCCCCTTTTTTGTACAACAACATTGATGAACTACCATCGCGTTCAATGAATTATTCAACAGGGTTGTTTGAATGCCATGAGCGGCAGGAAGACGGATATCTACACGGAGTCCCTGGAACTTCACGAAAAGTATCACGGGAAGATCGAGGTCTACTCCAAGGTTCCCATAACAAATCGTCATGATCTCTCGCTTGCGTACACCCCCGGTGTTGCCGAGGTCTGCAGGGAGATTGCAAAAGACAAAAATCTCGCGTACAAGTATACGCTCAAAGCCAACACCATTGCCATCGTATCTGACGGCTCGCGGGTGCTCTCGTTAGGAAATGTCGGGGGGTATGCGGCGATCCCCGTTATGGAAGGAAAGGCCTTAATCTTCAAAAAACTCGCCGACATCGACGCGTTTCCTATCTGTTTTGAGAATTACCACACCGAGTTTGTCGATGAAGTGAAAAATATCGCACCGGTCTTTGGCGGGATCGCTCTTGAGGACATCGCAGCCCCGAAATGTTTTGAGCTCGAAGAGGCGCTGCAGGGGATCGGGATCCCGGTGATGCATGATGACCAGCACGGGACGGCAGTGGTGGTCCTTGCAGCCCTCATCAATGCCTGCCGGGTGACCGGAAAACGCTTTGAGGATCTCAATATCGTTGTCATCGGAGCAGGAGCTGCCGGGTTTGCGATCACCCGCATGCTCCGCTGTATCGGGTACAACCCCAACCTGTGCAGCAGCGTTAATGACATCATCGTTTGCGATACCAGGGGGATCATCAACCGTCACCGTGAAGGACTGTACGCGAACAAGTACAAGTTCATCATCGCAGAGGAGACCAACCACGGGGGGTTGGCCGGAACCCTCGAAGATGCCATGGAAGGCGCTGATGTCTGTATCGGGGTCTCCGTCCCGGCCATCGTCACCCCGGCGATGGTCAGGTCGATGAACAAGGACCCGGTCATCTTTGCGCTGGCGAGCCCTGTGCCGGAGATCCTGCCCCACGATGCCTATATGGCCGGAGCAGCGATTGTGGGAACCGGGCGGAGCGAGTATCCGAACCAGATTAACTATGTGCTCGCCTTCCCCGGGATCTTCCGGGGGGCACTCGATGTGCATGCCACCCGCATCTCGGACGAGATGAAAGTCGCTGCCGCCCATGCCCTTGCGGATTATGTGACGCACCCAAAGAAGCACCGCATCCTGCCCCCGATCCTTGACCGGGACGTTGTTACCGCAGTGGCAAAGGCAGTAAGTGCCGCCGCGATCACGAGCGGGTGTGCCCGATCGTTTGAGTGACGGGACGAACCGGGACGCGCCCGTAACTTTACGGGTTTTTCAGGGTCCGGCAGACCTTTTCCATCAGCGCATGGTGGCAGCAGAGGTGATCCATGAATTTTGTACTGCGCTCACGTGTTGGAATGGGAATCCATTCGATCCCCACATCCGTCTTCCAGAGAATGAGTCCCTCGGCCGGTGCGGGCTGGAGCGGCCGTTTGGCAGGCGCTTCCAGCAGCAGGGATATAGAATCGTCAGGGGCATTATTACTCCCGATAAGGAGCAGCGCCGATGCCATGGAACGTACCTGGTGCCAGAGGAAACTCTCGGCAGTCACCTCAAAAAAAACAAATCCGTCCTCCTCCCTGACACCCGCAGAAAGGACCGTCCGGAACGGGTTCTTGTCACCGACCCGGGCAAAGTTGGTAAAGTTGTGGTTCCCGATAAACCGGGCTGCAGCACGATTCATGGCCGCGATATCCGCGGGAGGATCGGAAAAATAGTACCGGTACGTGCGGGACAGTGCATCGTACCGCGGGTGAAAAGACGCCGGCACTTCTGCATAACCGGTGCACCAGCAGTCGGGCGGCAGCCGGGTATTGATCGTCTGGATCGCCCGCTCCGGGGCATCCGTGGTGAACGCTGCCACCTGCCCGCGGGCATGGACTCCCCGGTCAGTCCGGCCGGCAAACAGGAACCCGGCCTGCCGCCAGTCATCAAAGAGGCTGAGCCTGCGGCAGGCAGCAACAAACTCTCCCTCTACCGTGCGGCTCGTGGCCTGCATCTGGGAACCGAAGAACCGGCTCCCGAGATAGGAGACGCTGAATGCGAGCCTTACCGGAGCTGCATGTGCCGGGTTATCCGTTTGATCTTCCGCCATGTGTTGGAGAGGGACTGTCGGGTATAGGTGCGCAGCGGCGTCTTTTTTCCGCCGCAGGTGACTTTTCCGGCACGGATCGCGTCAAGGATGGCAGGGACATTCTTCTCGGCATCCACATAGGTCCGGCCAAAACCCACAAACTTTGCATTGTGGGCATCACTCCCGCCGACACAGGGCTTACCCAGCCGTATTGCGATCCGCGCTGCCTTGCTGTTGGCCGATCCCACAATATACCGGCTGTTGAACGTTTCCACCGCGTCTACAACCGTCATCCCCGATTTCTTTCTCCGGGCAACCCCGTGACGCCAGATATGATACGGATGGGGAAGGATCAGGAGCGCTCCCATCCTGCGGGCGATATGAACGGTTTCGATAACATCAAGACCCGCGGGGATGACCTCGGTGACGCCGAGGACGAGGAGGTGGCCCTGCCGTGTCGAGACCTCGATGCCCGGGATGACCAGCACCGAAGACGGGATAGTAAGTGCCCGCTTTGCGCCGTCTACGGAATCATGGTCCGTGATGGCGATCGCATCAAGCCCCAGCTCTTCGGCTCTTTTCAGGATCTCCTCGACACTGCTCTCGCCGTCTTTGGAATAACTGGTGTGTACATGCAGGTCGCAGGTAAGCATCTGATCATAGTGTTTTTATCTCTCTGGTATTAAGGGAACTTATGCGCATTCTCCTCCCCACCGGCGCGGCCACCGAAGAGATGGTCAGGAATGCAGCCGCAGGATTCAACGCCGATGTGGTAGTAACCGGGGAGATTGCTTCGTTCCTTACGCCGCATCGTCTCCGACAACTTATTGGCCGGAAAAAATACGATCTCGTCATCGTCTCCGGTATGTGCAGCGCATCGTTTGCGGGAGTGGAACAGGAGACCGGCATTCCCGTGTATCGCGGGCCAAAACATGCTGCCGATCTCGCATTGATCCTCCCTGCCCTTCCATCCATCAGCCTCTCACGGACGGTCCCGGCCGATGAGTTTCTTGCTGCAGGAAAAGCAAACGAAGCGATACAGCGGGTTGCAGATCTCG
>JBFYKS010000053.1:0-12797 GCA_041305785.1 Methanoregula sp.
ACCTGATTTACTCGTTTTTTACAAAAACCAGAAGGCGGTGTCTGAATGAAGAAAAGTGATAGTTTCTATATTTTTCTTGTAATTATCATTGCCCTCTGTCCTGGAATAATGGCTACAGGATTCTTTTTTTAAATTAATCCAACGACCGATGATATATCACTCGATAAAGGGGTATCTTCAAAAAGAATCTCTGGTGAACAAATCGATAGCTTCGCAACCATGTTCAATAATATCACAATTGAGGTTGCTATTCCAGAATCACCAAATGACATGCGAATATTCAGAGGGTATTTCCGAGACGGGGATCGTCAATTCGAAGATCAAGATTGAGTTCACGTGCAACAAGGCGGACTGCCGGAGTTTTTCCCTCTGCCGCCCCGAAGGGGTGGTTGATGGCGAGAAGTATATCGTCACCGAAGTGCTCGGGAATGCGCCGGACATCTGCGAGAAGGGCCGGGCGCTGAAGCTGGTGGAGATCAAGCAGGCGTAGATCCGGCCGGTGTTGGGCTATCCTTTACCCATTTTTTTCACCGGGACATGCAGGTCATTGTTAAATCTCCCTCCGGATCGCCGCCCACCAGCCAGGACCAAAGCGAATCATTACGATGATGAGTGAAAAGCAGAGGAGGCCAAGAAAATTATCGGGTGATCCATCCGGGTAGTGACGTGAGGAATAGTAATACGTGAAAAGGATAGTCGTGATGATAACAAGTCCGATCATGGAGAAGGTGTATACCTGCCCGGTGTTGAGATCAACCCTGTTCTGTGTATACTTGTGGTAGATGAACAGGAGAATAAGAAGAATGAAACCAATAGCGACCGTGGTCATTGCGAGTGCCAGGTTCGAGGTGATCAGCCAGATCCCACAGAATATCATGCCTGCAACCGTTCCGAGAATTACATTGGCCGTAATCCCGGTCAATTTTGAATATGCAGCAACAACGGCAGTCAGGAAAAGTACCATCGCTATGGATGCTCCCGCCTGTATCGGGCTTCCGGTCTTTTCCCAGATGAAGTTGAATAATTTAAAAAATGCCAATGAGATGAATGGCAGGCATAATAATACCACTGCGGCTGTGTTGATACCATTAATGTCTTGAGTATCAAGGTGCGGGCGGTACCAGAGCACATACACCGGCACCAGGAAAATCAGGAGGCAGAAAACAGTCAGGAAACCGATAACAAGGATAAATCCATTGTCTGGAAACACTTTAGAACCTCAAAATCCATATTGTGGTTTCTATTAATGCATAAATATCAGTTTCGTTTCGTATTACATATAATGCCGTGACCTGCGGAAGTGGGAACAGCCCCATCCCCATTCCGGCCTGCCCCGGTCCAGCGTGTCCGTTCGGGCATCTCTTTACCTCTATCGTGTCATAACCGGCTGAAGCGATTAAAGGATGGCTCTGGCCCGGATCAGGGATGCCTCCATTTTTGGTGGTGAAACGTATCTCCTCTTCACCGGGTGCGAAAAAAAGGAATGAATGACACTGGTCACACGCCGGCCGCATCGTAGATCTGGCAGATGTACCGGTACTCGAAGATGCAGATCGGGGCAAAGAGGACAAACTGGATGATGCCTCCCAGCACCGGGATCATGGCGATGATGGAGAGGATGATGCTGATCACGATCTGGACGATAAGGAGGACGATGAGCGCAACAATGTAGGTGCCCCACCCAATCTTCCCGATGGTCTCGAGGATGGCGCTGAAGTTGAACGCCTCGCCCATGCTTCCCGTGCGGGCAAAACGGATAGCCCCGATGAGGGAGAGGAGCCCGGTGATGAGCGCAACGATGAAGAAGAGCAGGAGGTAAACTATGGCGCCGGTCAGGGCTGCAACCATTGCCGTGGGGTTGCCTTCCATGAGTACTCCTCCAATGAGCGAACCAAAGAAGAAGAAGAAGATAATGAGGCACGGAATCGCCCAGATGAGGGAGATGATGAAGAGCTTGATACCGTCGACAAAGAGTGTCCCCCATCCGTCAACTTCCGGCGCGGGTTTATCGCCGCGGAGGACTTTGACCAGGTATCCGAGGAGGGGCAGGCAGAGCAGGATTGTTGCGATAAGGAGCAGGATCCACTGCATCCACTTTCCGATAACAGCGTCCTTTGCATAAGCAAAAGAGTCGCCAAGCATGTTTCCGTAATCCATGAGGTATTTCACCGGTAATGCGTTGAGCAACGGGAACGTTAAAAGGTTCCCATTTTGTTGCGGGAAAACGCCCGAAACCCCCTTTAAATCATCAGAAAACCGCAGATTTTTGAGTTTTCCCCACTGTTTTTCATCAGGAAATTCCTGGCTGCCCACGATTGGCATAAAAAGCGCGGATCCTCGTTGTGGTGACCGGTTCAGAGTGCGTCCCCTTCTCACGAAAAAACCCCCGGCCCCCCCCCTCTCACTTTTTTGGCATTTCCCCTGCTCTCTCCAGCACGAAGGCAAGCCTGATTAGGTATCCCCCACACATTTTTCAGGGACGTCCCCTGTTTTGTAACTGCGACCACCCGCTGCCTTTTTAAAATTTCTGCTCTGAAGAAATCCTGACCCCCCTTCTGGATTCGATTGCGATGGGGCCACGGGCGCTCGCCGCCTCATCGGGGCTCGCCCCGTGAAGCATGGCCGTGGATGGGGACCCCTGTGAGAAATTTTCTTCAGGAATGGGGGGGTCAAGGGGGCTTGCCCCCTTGGGTTGCCTCCCTCCCTCTTGGGAGAGAGGTGGTCACCTTCGCAAATTCCGCTTGAGTGCACAACATGATGATTTCTACAGAGCCTTATTTTTCCATCGCGGATCGATTTTCAAAATGAAATCGCTATCGTGGTCGCGATTGAAAACCTATTACGGATCGATCGGATCGTGATTTACCTTTTCAAATCGGATCCTGTTTTTTCATTTTAAATCGGATCGTGATTGAAAAAACAATTTCCGGATCCTGATCAAAAAGGTGTAGACAACTCCTGGGATGATGTTCCCGCCTTCTTGTCTACCCTCTCCTCCCACACTCGCTCAGCGAGCTGCACCAGACGGTCGTACCCTTCGAGCCCCGTCTTCCACCGTTCAGGCACCGCCTCCAGCCCCCAGTATGCCCCGGCCAGTGCACCGCAGCATGCACCAACAGTATCCGCATCTCCCCCGAGATTGACCGCGGAGAGAACTGCCTGCTCAAGCGACTTTGCCCCCATGAACGAATGGAGTGCCGCGTGCGAGCAGAGCACACTATCTAAAGAAGGATCCGGTGTATGCTCATCATAACTGCCAAGCATTGCATGCACCTCCGGTTCGGTGCAGAGCGATCGGGCATGCCGGAATGCCCGCTGGCGGGAGATCCCCCGCACCATATCGCTCACCATCACGTTCAGGAAGGCCGAGCAGTGACCGGCAACCGGATCGAAGTGGGTGATTGCCGAACAGCGGAGACTGATCTCATATACCTGCGGTGCGGGAAAGAATATTCCAAGAGGGAACCCCCGCATAACACTCCCGTTCGTCCGGCTGCCATGGTTCCTTTTGTGTACGAGCCATGCAGCTTCCTGCGGCACGGTCCCGGATCGCACAAGATCAAAGAAGAAAGTTGATGTAGGACCAAACCATTCCGGCCGTACTATATAGGCCTGGGATAATTTCTTCACAAGGTCCGTTTCGCAAAAAGCCCTGCAATCGGCCAGTGATTCTGCGACCGCGACTGCCTGCAGCGTGTCATCGGTCCATTCACCTTTCTTCCGGAAATGGCGCCCACCGGAACGAAATTGAGCCAGCCACGCTTCAGGCTTTCGAGATCCTTCCAAAGGCGCACCCAACGCGTCCCCAATTGCGAGCGCAATTAAGGATCCCCCGTGCCGCATTTTGCCTCTTATAAATCTCACCAATAAGGTATATGTGTCCCACAAAAAAAGGATCGTATTAGAGAAGGCGATAGTGTGCAAAAGGAAGAGTTACTCCATCTCCACATGTTGATGATCCACATCAAAAAGTACTATGAAGGCATCTCCAACGACGAAATCCGCACGGAGCGGTACAGTTCCCTTGAAATCTCTCCTGTTCATATCCATAAAGACAAAAAAGCCCATAAAGACGCTCTCCTCACGCTCGGGGATGAGATCGTAAACCATATCCACGGCCACTCGCTCTCCGTGGTGAACTATTCTCATGAATCTGCAACCCAGAAAGTTGCAGCTGAACATTAACTTCTCATGGACGAGGCACTGGTATACCGGGAGATCATCTCCCGCATCCTCGGCCTCACGCCCGGCGACGATCTCAGTATCGTTGCGGCCAAGATCGAGATCTGCCGGAAGTACGGGCTGCCTGCGGTGCCGAAGAATTCGGCTCTCTTAGCCATGGCTCTTCCCGGGGAGCGGGAGATCCTCCGGAAGATCCTGCTGGTCAAACCCTCCCGCACCCTCTCCGGTGTTGCACCCGTTGCGGTGATGACCTCGCCCTACCCCTGCCCGCATGGCAAGTGCCTGCCCTGCCCGGGGGGGCCGGACCACCCGTTCCACTCCCCGCAGAGTTACACCGGCGAGGAACCGGCTGCCAAGCGGGGAAGAGAGCACGGGTTCGACCCGTTCCGGCAGGTGCATGCCCGGCTCGGGCAGTTCGAGATCCTCGGTCACCGGGTGGACAAGGTGGAACTGATCGTGATGGGCGGGACCATGACCGCCCGTCCGGTGGAGTACCAGCAGGAGTTTGTCTCCCGCTGCATCGAGGCAATGAACGTATACCCGGGAGGCTTGCCCGCGCTGCAGCCCCCCGGTATCCGCGAGGTCGAAGACGCCAACGAGAAGGCCCAAATCCGCTGCATTGCCATCACCTTCGAGACCCGTCCGGACTGGTGTCGCCGGGAGCACATCGACCGGATGCTCGAGTATGGTGTGACCAAGGTGGAGCTCGGCGTCCAGCACGTAGATGACGCGATCCTTGCCTACAACCGCCGGGGGTGCACGGTGGCAGATACGGTTGAGGCAAACACCCTCCTCCGCGATGCGGGTTTAAAGGTCGGGTTCCACATGATGCCCAACATGCCTTCTTCGAGCATCGAATCCGACAGAAAAATGTTCGAGATCCTCTTCTCCGACCCCCGGTTCCGGCCGGACTTCCTCAAGATCTATCCCACGCTCGTCACCCCCGGCTCCGAGATCGAGGATCACTGGCAGCGGGGGCTCTTCTCGCCCTACAATGAGGACGAACTCATCGATCTCGTTGCGTACGGCAAGTCCCTCATCCCCGAATACACGCGGCTCCAGCGCATCCAGCGCGATATCCCGGCAAAGCTCATCGTGGCCGGCTCAAAGCACTCCAATTTCCGGCAGCTGGCCCAGAACCGTCTCAAAGCGCAGGGCAGACGCTGCCGCTGCATCCGCTGCCGCGAGATCGGCCGGCTTCCCTCCGTGGTCGAATCGGAGATCAAAGTGCTGGAGTACGAAGCCTGCGGCGGGAAGGAGCATTTCATCTCGGCAGTATCGGATGACTCGCTCATCGGCTTTGCCCGGCTCCGTTTCCCCTCCGCGGTCTATCGAACGGAACTCGACGGGGCTGCCCTCCTCCGCGAGCTCCACGTGTATGGCAGCCTGGTGCCGCTTGGGATGGATGCTGAATCTGCCGAATGGCAGCACCGGAATTACGGGCGGGAACTGATCGCAAAGGCCGAGGAGATCGCCCGCGGGGCCGGGTTCATGCGGCTTGCGATCATGAGCGGGATCGGTGTTCGGCCCTATTACCGCAAGCTTGGTTATGAACGGAGGGGACCCTATATGGTACGGGAGTTGTCATGAACCCGGCCACCACCGAATTCCTCCGGCAGCGGTTTACGGAGTATTACCGGAAAGCCGTGCTCGTTGCGCCATCATCGCTTGAACAGCGCGAATGGGGTTTTGTCCTCTTTAACCCGGGCGCTGCCGATATGCGGATGCGGCGGCACATCGGGTTTGCCAGCCGCGATGAGATGACCAGTTATATCCAGAACCTCATCCCGCAGCACACCTACTACTCCACTGCGTATTACGAGAAACCTGACGCTGGCACGATGGCGGACAAAGGATGGTGCGGGGCGGATCTCATCTTCGATCTCGATGCCGATCATATCGTGCGGGGGCCGTACGACCAGATGCTTGCGAGGGTCAAGGAAGAGACCTTAAAACTCCTCGATATGCTCATCATCGAGTTCGGCATGGACAAGAAGAAGATCGAACTCGTCTTCTCCGGGGGCCGGGGCTACCATGTCCATGTCAGGGATATCGCATTCCGCAGCTGGGGAAGCGCCGAGCGCCGGGAACTGATCGATTACATCTGCGGGATCGGGATCGATCCTGCCGCGATGCTCTCCGGAAAAGCCCCGGCCGGGCCCGGCTGGCAGAACCGGTACCGTGAGACGCTCACTGAATACCTGCGCTGGCTTTTGGCGATCCCTCCCGAAGAGGCGATGGCCCACCTGACTGCTATGGACGGGATCGGAAAGGAATCAGCAACCACGTTTTTGAAGAACTGCGGGGAACTCATCACGACGATTGAGAAGCGCCCCTCATCGATGATTGCGAAAAACCGCGTCCTTGGCATCATAGTAAGTCAGCAGGAAGGGGAATTCAAAAAACGTCTCCTCAACCGGGCCGCCCTTGCCGATGAACCGGTCACGACCGATACCAAACGGCTCATACGGATGCCCACCTCCCTCCATGGCGGGAGCGGAATGCAGGTGCAGTCGCTCGAACTCCGCGATCTTGCCGATTTCGACCCGCTCGTGGACGCGGTGGTCTTCGGGACGCGGGACGTGAAGGTGAACCTGAACTTCAACTTAAAAATGCCGATGCTCGGAAGTACTTATGAGCTCCAAAAGGGCATCACTACAGTACCGGAAGCGGTGGCAGTCTTCCTCTGCGCCCGCGGGGCAGCAGAGATTGCCTGAGGAAAGACATGAAGCTCGATGACCTGCGCAGTATCCTGTTGTCCGAACGCGAGACCGGGAGGCTCACCTCTGTTGCGCCCGATATCTTCGAGAAGGGGCACGCGGAGCTTGCGGCTATCACAAAAAATGTCTATGCCATTGACGACCCGTTCTCGGACGATGCCCGCGCCCTCATCGACGAGACGCTGGCAATCCGGGAGACCCTGCAGGACATCTTTGCCATCCGTTCGCGCAAGATCCTCGCGCTCACCATGATGCACGCTGAGGGCAACTATTACGATCGCGAAGAGGTCAAACGGATGATCCCGCCCGAGAAGGCGATGTTCGACCAGATCACGGCAGCAATCGAGCAGTGCCAGGAAGTCCTGCTGCACAATGCCCCTCATGTCGCCCATGTCACCCATGCCCCGCTGGCGCTCTTTGCCGGTGATGAAGCAGCACCGGATGTGCCTTTGGGAGAACCCTATGATGAGGACCTGGGGGGAGACCTCCCGGTTCCAACGTCGTCAACGGAAATGCCAAAAAGCCCCATCATCCACCCGTGTGCCCTTGTCAGGGTGCTCCAGGACATGGAAACGTTCATGGGAGTGGATGGGAGAATTTATACCCTCTCAAAGGGAGATATAGTGACGCTTCCCGAGCGGAATGCTGCGGTCCTGTACGAGCGCAACATAGTCTTAAATATCAATCTCTGCAAATAATATAGGTATTCGACATCAGGATTATCGGAGAAATTTATTATGAAAATGCCAGCAAAATTTACAACCTACTGCCCCTTCTGCAGGAGCCACCAGGTGCACGAGGTTGAGAAGGTAAAGAAAGGCAAGACGACCGGCCTCCACTGGATCGACCGCCAGAAAGCCCGCAGGGGCAGGGTGGGCAACATGGGCAAGTTCTCGAAAGTGCCCGGTGGCGACAAGCCGACCAAGAAGATCAACGTCCGGTACCGCTGTGTAACCTGCAAGAAGGCACACCTGCGCAAGGGCTACCGTGTCGCGAAATTCGAACTTACGGAGTGAAAAGCGTTATGGTAAGCACAATCAGGGAAAACCGGAGCAAATTCTATAAAGTAAAGTGTCCCGACTGCGAGAACGAGCAGACCATCTTTGAGAAGGCCAGCACGGTTGTCAAGTGCGTAGTCTGCGGACGCGACCTTGCCACCCCTACCGGCGGAAAGGCAAGTCTTAAGGCTGATATCGTCCAAGAGCTCCAGTGAACCCAGCCATGCAGGACAGAGAGTGGCCACAGGAAGCAGAACTTGTCGTTTGCACCGTAGATAACGTCAAGGACTTTGTCGCGTTCGTCTCACTGGATGAGTACAATGGCCGCCAGGGGCTCATCCCCATCTCTGAAGTTGCACGGGGCTGGATCAAGTATATCCGCGATCATATCCGCGAAGGCCAGAAGGTTGTCTGCAAGGTCCTCAATGTTGACCGGACCCGCGGGCACATCGACCTCTCGCTGAAAGATGTCAACGATCACCAGCGGCGCGAGAAGATCCGCGAGTGGAAGAGCGAGAGCAAGGCCCATAAGTGGCTCGGGTTTGTGGCCGAACAGACCGGGACCGCTGCCGCCGAACTTGAGGAGACGATCTACGCGAAGTACGGGGCATTCTACCCGGTCTTCGAGGATCTTGTCGTCGACCCCGAACCCACGCTCAAGAAACTGGGTCTGTCAAAGAAAGTCTCCGAGATCCTCTTAAAAGTGGCTGGCGAAAATGTCAAGGTCCCCCACGTTGAAGTGACCGGTCACCTCCACCTCACCTGCACCTCCCCTGATGGAATCACGGTCATCAGGAACGCCCTCAAGAAGGCAGGAGCCGAGCAGAAGACCGGCGGAGTCGATGTCGAGCTCTTATATCTTGGCGCACCGATCTACCGCATCAAGGTCATCGCCCCCGATTACAAGAAGGCCGAGAAGGCTATCGAGAAGGCGGGCAATGCCGCAATTGCGGTGGTGGAAAAGGCCGGTGGCGAGGGCAAACTCGTCAAGAAACCCAAGTCCGGGAAGAGCTGATGAGCGGCCGGATCCGGCACTGCCCGGCAGATCATATCTATACCCTTTCTTTAACCTGCCCGGCGTGCGGAAAGCCAACGGTCGTTGCCCATCCCGCCCGGTTCTCTCCTGAAGACAAGTATGGCAGATACCGAAGGCTGGCAAAACATGATTGAGGACATCTCCGTCCGTTACCTTGACAGTTTCAAGGACAAAACCGTCAAGGATCCCATCTTCATCGAGGGGCTCCCGGGTATCGGTCAGGTGGGAAAACTGGTTGCCGAGTACATGATCCATGTGCTGGGCGCCGAGAAGATCGCCGAGATCACCTCCCTCTACTTCCCCCCGCAGGTCGTGCTTGACGAAAACGGTACAGCCCGTCTTGCACGAAACGAGTTGTTCCTTTACCAGTCAGAAACCCGCGATCTGGTGTTTCTTGTAGGGGACCACCAGAGCACCTCGGGGGAGGGGCACTATATTCTTGCCGACTGCTACTGCGATATCGCAACCGAGATCAAGGCCCGGCGTATCTACACGCTTGGCGGGTTTGGGGTCGGCCATCTTGTGGAGGAACCCCGGGTTCTCGGGGCGGTGAACCGGCCGGAACTCCGCGCTGAGGTCGAGGCAGCGGGCGTCACGTTCGAGCGGGCAGAGCCAGGCGGCGGGATTGTCGGGGCTGCCGGTCTCATGCTTGCCCTCTCCGCCCCCCGGGGAATCGATGCGGTCTGCCTGATGGGTGAGACGAGCGGGTATATTGTCGACCCGATGGCAGCTTCAAGCGTCCTTGCGATCCTCTCAAAACTCATTGATGTCCCGGTCGACCTGACCCGGCTCAATGACCGGGCTGCCGAGATGGAAAAAGCCATCGAGAACCTGGTCGAGGGCGAGCAGGCAAAGGACGAGGAACTGAGTTATATCGGGTGAGCGGCGGGGACGATAGCCCGTTTTCACCTTCCTGTTTTTTTATCACGTCCACGAAGCATATTTTCCCGTAAAGCGAAGTGGTAATCATGAACCGCCCGGCCACCCGCGATGAAGCATGCTTACGGGTTGCAACCCGTGCCGATATCCCCCTCCTTGCAAGACATCACCGGATGATGTTTGATGAGATCCGGCAAACGACCGGGCTCTCCCTGGATTCATCGGTGCAGGCAGCACTCGAGAAGGAATATTCAGAAAAGTTATCCGGTGAGATCCCGGAGGGGACGTGTGTTGCCTGGGTTGTCGGAGATGGTACTACGGTTTTTGCAAGCGGGGCAGTCAGTATCGTCCGGTATGTCCCGGTTCCCCATGATCTCCAGTGCCGGGTCGCGTTCCTCCACAGCATCTATACGGAAAAGGAGTACCGGCACCGGAATCACGCCCGCAGTATCACAAAGGAAGCCGCACGGTTCTGCAGGGAGCGTGGGATCCGGCGCCTGTATCTTTTTGCCAGTGATGCCGGGCGGCCATTGTATGAATCGGCAGGGTTCACCAAGGTCCCGAACATGATGCTGCTCTTGCAGTGAACCGGATGGGAGGGCAATCGCTCTGGTTAATGGGATGCCTGCCGCTGACCAAAAAGGGCGCCCCCGTGGCGGTCTTTATTCCCCTTTTTGAAAAAAACCGGCAATTGCCCCGCTGTGCTCCGCGAGGATCCCTGAGGTGGGGAGCCATTATATTTCATTTGTATATCGCTGATTTTCATCCTTCCGGGTGTGAACCCACGTTCATACGTGTTTCTTCAGAGCAGATCTTCTTCACACTTCCCCAAAAAACCGATAATCTCCTTAATATCCGGCACCGGATGCACCGGGCAGATCTGCACGAAGACAACCCGCTGCTTCTCGTCCACGATGATGTTTGCCCGTTTGGAGAACCCGTTCTCGTCGCGGAAGATCCCGTACTTCATCGCAACCGTCCCATGCGGCCGGAAGTCGCAGAGGCCAAACATAGTATCGTGGTGGTCTTTTAGCGAGAAGTTCATCGCAGTGTCGCCCCGTTGCACCATCGCATCCTGAGTCATGGATCACTTGGTTGTGCTGGTGGGGCGGGAGCTGATGAGCATTTGGATCGGACAGGGTGGCGCGATCGAAGACCTGCCCCTGCCCGACCCCCCTCTGCTTCCCCTGGACGAAAAACCGGTAAAACCCGTCAGGAGTTCCAGTGGAAAACAGGGTATTTTCACGCACCGGAAAATGGGGGTCGGGCAGGGGACAATCGTGATCCGGGCCGGACACTGTTCGCGTTTCGATCGGATCAACCGCGATCCCGCTGCGGTGCGAATGGTTGCTCCCCCCGTTCATGCGGGATAAATGCCCCGTTTTTCCAGCATGGGGCCGCGTGATGAAGCCTGACAAATTCCCCTTGCGTCCCAGCCCGACCCCCCGCGACCGGCCCGGGCAGACCCCCTTACCGGAACGGAAGGCGGGTCCCCACCCCGGCCCACTCATCCCGGGGACTGGTGCGGTGTTGGTACGGTACAACATTTGATGTGGTCCTGCGTTCAGCTAATGCCTGATGAGATCCGGTGTGATCCTGCTTGCTGCGGTACTGCTGATGCTCGCCATGGTGGCCGTGATTATCGGAGGCCCGGCCGCCTTCTTCTCTGGCGGGACGGGCAGCGTGGCTCTCCCGCTCGATGCCGTGGAGGTCCGGTCGTACGAGGGCACCGACCTCTCCTCCGTCAACGCCTTCCGGGAGAACTCCATCAAAGGGCCGCAGAAGGTCGACGAGGCCTCGTACCGGCTCACGGTCACCGGGCTGACCAATGCCAGCGATGTGTACACGTACCGCGAAGTACTGGACGCCTACCCGCACTACACCAAGGTCGTGACCCTCCACTGTGTCGAAGGCTGGGATGCCACCATCCTCTGGGAAGGGGTGCTTGTACGCGACCTCATCCGGCATGCCGGGCCCGACCCCCGGGCGAATACCGTGATCTTCACGGCACGCGACGGGTATACCACCTCGTTCCCGCTCACGTACCTGATGGACCGGGACATCCTGATGGCATACCGGATGAACAATGTCACCCTGCCGGCGGAACGGGGCTATCCCTTCCAGCTCGTTGCCGAGGACAAGTGGGGCTACAAATGGATCAAGTGGATCGAGAGGATCGAACTGACCGATGACCCGGCATACCGCGGTTTCTGGGAGCAGCGGGGGTATTCG
Source organism: Methanoregula sp. (assembly GCA_041305785.1). Lineage (GTDB taxonomy): Archaea > Halobacteriota > Methanomicrobia > Methanomicrobiales > Methanospirillaceae > Methanoregula. Next base: position 12,048 of record JBFYKS010000053.1, read on the forward strand.
AACACCGGCGATCTTGACCGGGGCTTCTTCTCGCAGTAATTCAGGGTGGTGCAGGCAGAGAACCGGACCGGGTTTCACGTGAGATCTGCTGTTCCCGCAAGGATCTTTTTCGTCATCGACAGGATCCAGCCCCGGTTGATAAGCAGGTGCATGGCAACGAGAATGACGAGAAACACGCCGGCCCGGTCATGGATGTCGCCCACCAGCGCCATGGGAATGACTGCTGACAAGATAATTGGCACCTGCCAGAGGACCGAGAGCTTCAGGATGCCGGTCACTGCGCTGAACAGGAACACGATCCCAAGACCCACGTCAACACACCATTTCACAAGCTGCCGATTCATTCCCTGCACCGCTTTCCTTTCGTAGAGCGAATTTCACCTTTTGAGGATATGGAGGTTGCGGAAGGGAGGATTCAGCGGTCCGGTTCCCCGGTCCGGTCACTGCACCTCCTTTCCCCTAGTCCCGTCTCTCCCCCCGATCCCTCTCCTTATATTTGGCAACAACCAATCCGTACATATCCATGCTCGCCACAGCAGACCTGCATATCCACTCCCCGTACTCGATCGCCGTCTCCCGGTTCATGCAGCCGGAGCAGCTCGTCAAAGGGTGCGTCACGAAGGGGATTGGCGTGCTCGGCACGGGCGATGCGCTCCAGCCGGACTGGCTGGCCGGGTGGAAATCATTCTTTGAGAACGATTCCGGGGTCGTCATCGTCCCGCAGGGCGAGATCGAGGACATCAAACGGGT
>JBFYKS010000054.1:0-11839 GCA_041305785.1 Methanoregula sp.
AAAGGCGTGGTCTTGACGCACCACTCCATCCTCAACAACGGTTACATTATCGGGGAGGGCATGGGATTTAGCGAGAAAGACCGGCTCTGCATCCCGGTACCGTTCTACCACTGCTTCGGTATGGTGCTCAGTAACCTTGCCTGCCTCACCCACGGATCGACCATGGTCATCCCCGCGCCGGCCTTCGATCCCGAAGAGGTGTTGAAGACCATCGAGAAGGAGCGCTGCACCGCTGTCCACGGCGTCCCCACGATGTTCATTGCGGAACTTGCCCACCCGGACTTTAACAAGTACAATTTAACCACCCTTCGCACCGGCATCATGGCCGGCTCCCCCTGCCCCATTGAGGTCATGAGGGAGGTCAACCGGAAGATGCACATGAGCGAGATCGTGATCGTGTACGGGCAGACCGAGACCGCCCCCGGGGTCACGATGACCACGACCAAAGACCCGGTTGAGCGCCGGGTAACGACCGTCGGCAGGGCATTTCCCCACACCGAGCTCAAGATCGTTGATCCCGCGACCGGCAAGATCGTGCCCCACGGCGGCGTGGGGGAGATCTGCGCCCGGGGTTACTGTGTCATGAAGTGCTACTACAACAACCCGTCTGCCACCCAGGCAACCCTTGACAAGGACCACTGGAACCACACCGGCGATCTCGGCACCATGGACGCTGAAGGGTACTTCAAGATTGTCGGGCGATTAAAGGACATGGTCATCCGGGGCGGCGAGAACATCTATCCCCGGGAGATCGAGGAGTTCTTACACCACCACGAGAAGATCGCTGACGTGTACGTGGTCGGGGTGCCGGATGTAAAGTATGGCGAGGAACTCTGCGCCTGGGTGAAGATGAAAGAGGGCCAGACCATGACCGAGCAGGAGGTCAAAGACTTCTGCAACGGGAAGATCGCCCGGTTCAAGATCCCGCGGTACGTGATGTTTGTTACGGAATTCCCCATCACCATCTCCGGCAAGATCCAGAAGTTTAAGATGCGCGAGGAGTCCATCAAGTTCCTCGGTCTCGAGGATGCCTCGAAGATCCAGACCGCATAAAACGGATCTGCAAATCCCCTCTTTTTTAGGTTTTCCTCATCATGGCAGCCGGCCGCATGCCAAGGATGAACCCGATGATCGAGAGCAGGATGAACCCGAACTGCGAGGCATTGATCATGGATACGTCAAAGAGCGCCGCAAGCGAGAGTTCCACGGCATCGATGAGGGTATAGAGCAGCAGGAAGAAGAGCCAAAAAAAAGAACTCTGTTCTCTTCCACTGCACTGCAAGCACGATGGCGCAGAATGCGACCAGCACATTCAGGTATTCAAACAGGACAAGGGCAAGCTCGGGAATTGTCAGTGGCATACAGCATACTTCAAGGGGGTATTGGTACCCGCCCCCTGTTTAAAACCGGGGATGCGGTGGCTGATGACTGGATTGAACCATGACAAAAAAGGGAGGGGCGCGGCCCGGTAACCGTTACAGGAGCCCGAACCAGACCACATACGAGATAGCAATCATGACAATGAGGACCAAAACCAGGATCTTGTACCAGCACGAGGTGCAGATTCCAGCCGGGCTATGGTCCCCGCCATCAGGGGCTGCACCGGAACAGACCCGGCAGGTTCTGCCTCCTTCAGGGCCGTGCTTTTCAAACGCTTCGTGCTGGTGAGTCATAGCAGGAGCATCTCTCTTTTTGGTACAAAACCGTATCGGTTTTTTCCCGAGGAGTTACCGGAACGGTAACGGGTCATCATGAGAGTGTTTTTTTTAAACGTTGGCATCCTCACGGCCTGAGCAGCGTGAACCGGAAGACAACACCCCTGCCCGGCTCACCGATCACCCGGTCTTCAACACGGATACTGCCGCCATACCGCTCGATGAGCGTCCTGCAGATATAAAGCCCGAGTCCCTTGCCGCTCACGGTGGTATCCCCGCGCTGGAACCGGTCAAAGACTCCCTGTTTCAGGTAGTCCGGTATGCCCGGGCCGGAATCGGCAATCGTCACCACGGCTTCTGTCTCTTGCTCTTCAACCCGGATCACGATCTTCGGATCTTTTCCCCCGTACTTGATCGCATTCCCGATGAGATTGTAAAAGACTGAGGAGAGCATCTCGTCGGCAAGAACGGTTGCCGTGCTCCCGTCATAATCGATGGGTATGCCGGAGAACTGGGCGATCTCCCCCTTGATGATTGCTGATATCTGGAGAGGAATCCGGTTCACGCCGCCATCCTGGATCTTCCGGAGGGTGGAGATGTTTTTGATGATATCGTCGCTCTTTTCCAAGGATCTCACCAGGTTCTTTGTCAGGTCGGTTGCGGGATCAGCCGACCGGGCTTCCAGCAGCCGGCCATAGTTGAGACTTGCCGTGTTGATGTTGTTGATGTCATGGGTCAGGATGTCGAGATAGAGGTTCGCGTCCTCGTGGAGCCGGTGGAGTTCGACATCCAGCCGCTTCTTTTCCGTGATATCCACAAAGGTGAGCACCGCGTGGTTGCCCGAGATCTTCCTGCCGACAACGACTGCTGCCCATTCCGTGCCATCGCACCGCTGGAGGGTTGTCTCGATCGATTGTGACGTGCACGAGGACTGGAGGGAGAGGATGATCCGGGACGGGTCTTTGATGAACAGTTCAAGAGAGAGGGGTTCAGGTACGGATGCCGGCATGCAGATGGCATGCCGGAAGCGCTGGTTCATCTCGGTGATGTGCCGGGTTGTGAGATCCACCACCGCTACTCCGTTCTCGGTGTTGTCGAAGATCGCGTGATACTTCCGTTTCTCGAGCAGGAGGAAGTGGGTGAGATAGGAGACGATCAGGGCAATCGCGATAAGGAGGATCGCCCGGAGCCCGGCAGCAAAGATATCCTCGTGGCTGGGATACCGGAACAGGACCACGACAGCAAAGAAGAACATCGATATGAGATAGACGACCAGGACACCCCGGCGCCGGTAGAAATACGCAAACAGGATCGCGGGGATGGCATAGAGGGCTCCTATCACCTGAGGGGTGATACCGCCCATGAGCAGGACGACCGTGGTTGCCATCAGGACAAACGAGAAGAGGATCAGGCAGGCCTTCCAGTAGGCGGCCGCGATGCCGAAGGGCTCCTCGGGGACATCGTAGATATCCGCATAGGGATCATATCCTGTCTGGTGCTCGGATGGCAAAATATCCTTCATACAAGTGTACGAGCCTATGCGGGGGGCAGGTTGAAAAATGTTGTGGGATCGAATAAGGGCACAATCCCGCCCGGAGGGACAATTCAGGGATCGGGGGTTTTGCTGCCGGCCCGGAGTTTCCCGATCCTTTTGAAGACGCGTGCCTTCGCTTCTGCGGTTGCCACCTCATCGCGTTCCAGCGCAAGGGTGAGTATGTCACCTTCGCGACATCCCGCCGGGAGGCTGCCTGCGGGGATGCTGATCCGCACGGTCTCGTCTTCACGCCCGATAAGGATCGCAATGCCGCTCTCGATCCGGTCAACAGAGACCTGCATGGAGATCAGCCCTCCCGGTACTGGTCGATGATTGTTCCGCGTCCATCCCTGAGGATCGCCTCATCACCGGTGTTGGCAAAGACCGGGGCGGTCTTTCCCATGAAGAGCGCCGTATCGTTCATCATCCCGCTGCCAGCATGGACGGTCACCTGTTCGCCGGGCACCAGGAGGAATGCCGGAAAGGTATAGAGGTCGCGGGTATCGGCATCCGAGAGCGTAAAGCCGGCAAGGAGAACGATATCCCCGCCGGTGTTGGTGAGCCTCACCCACTCGCCGTTCAGGTTCTGCCGGTCATCGCCTTGGGCATCGAACCGGGCAGCACTGATCCGGACAGATGACGCGTTCCCGATCTGGACCTGAGGAAGCGTAAACGAGGGGACCGGGACGGTCACGTTCTCCGGAATTGTGGGGAGAACGAATGGCAGGGATGTACCGGTCGTGGTCGCCTGCGGTGAGGTGGAGGGTTGGATTGCCGTTGCGGTGGTTGCCGGAGCCGGAGTGGCAACGGCAGGTGCAACCGTCGGGAGCCGCCAGATCTCGTCCCCCGCAGATTCGGTCATGACCGAGAAGGTCTCCCCGTTGCTCGTTACAAGAACCGTTCCGTCCTCGTCCGTGCGGAAGATGACCGCCCCCGCCCGATTGAGCCGTTCAAGGGTCTCCTGGTGCGGGTGACCGTACGAATTGCCGGCGCCAGTGGAGATGATCGCCGTCTCCGGGCTGACGCGGGAGAGGAAGGCTGATGAACCGGAACCGGAACTGCCATGGTGCCCGACCTTGAGAACCTGAGCGTCGAGCGGGTAGCCGCTCTTGACCATCACATCCTCGGCAGCAGTCGTGGCGTCCCCCGTGAAGAGAAGGTTTGCGGTGCCGTACGAGACCTTAAGAACAATGCTGTTGGTGTTGAGATCGTCGCCGATCCGCTCCTTTGGGGGCGAGAGGACAATGATGCGGAGGGAGGGGTCGAGGTCGATGGTCTGGCCCTGTTCTGCGACCATATAGGGAATGTTCTTCTCATCCACACTATTAAGGAACCGCTCGTACAGGACTGAGGTGGAAGGCATACCCGAATCGAGCACCTGTGCAACCGGAAAAGCTGCCAGAACATCCTGCATCCCGCCGATATGATCGGCATGCGGGTGGGTGGCAACGAGAAGATCGATCTTCTGGACCCCGAGCCGGTGCAGGGCAGAGACAACCGTACCGCCCCGGTCCGTATCGCCGGCATCGATCACGATAACCCGGTCTTTGAAGAGGATGATCGAAGAGTCGCCCTGCCCGACATCGAGGAAGAAAACCCGCAGGTCACCGCTTGTGCCCTGCCGGAGGGAAGAGTGGGGATTGATATCGATGATGCCGCTGAATACGGCCGTGCCGAGCAGTGCAAGGATCAGGATGCAGATCGGGATGACTGCTGCCCGTGATGACCCCTTACGCTTCATGCTGCGGTCACGCGGGGGCATCCTGAGACCGCTTTACAAGATTCCGGGCTGCCTCTGCTGCGCCGGTAAGGATCTCCATCTCACCCGGGATCTCGCGTTCGAGCATGAGCACCGCACCGTTGCAGAGGGTAGTCTCGACCGCACTGCCCGAGCAGGAGTAGACGAGGTTCGAGGCAGGGTTATGAAGCGGGGTGTTGCAGGACGTTTTTGTACTGACAAGGATCAGGTCGGCAGGGGCACCAACGGCCAGTTTCCCGGTCGGGAGACCCAGCGCTTTTGCCCCGTTGGTGGCTGCCATGAGAAGCGCATCGGGTGCCGGCAGGATGGTCGGGTCGTTCCAGAAGAACTTCTGGAGGAGGGCTGCGGTCTTTGCCTCTTCAAACATATCGAGGTTATTATTGGAGGCACAGCCGTCCGTGCCAAGGCAGGGGTTTGCCCCGGCACGGGAAAGCCAGGGGTAGGGCATTGCCCGGTGGGTGGCAAGTTTCATGTTGCTCGACGGGTTGTGCGAGGCGGAGACACCGCGTTTTCCAAGCAGCGTGCACTCGGCTTCGTCCAGCCAGCAGCAGTGGGCGGCAACCGTGCGGGGGGTTAAGATGCCGCAGTCGTCAAGATAGGGGGCAGGGAGTTTGCCGTGCTGGGTAACACAGTCGGTCACCTCCTTTTCGGTCTCAGAGAGGTGGATATGGATGCCAATCTTCTCCTGTGCGGCAAACTCCGCACACCATTTCAGGCCATCGGGGGATACCGTGTAGATCGCGTGGGGGCCGACTGCCGCAGAGATCCGCGGGTTGTTTAATGAACGGATGGCACGGACAAGGTTCTCGGTGGCTTTGCACTCGGCCTCGCGCTTGCCGGCATCGAAGAGGTCGATGAACCCGTAGGAGAGCATTGCCCGGATACCGGCTTCCCCGACAGCCTTTGCAGCTTCCTCCATCATGAAGTACATGTCGTTGAACGCGACCGTCCCGGTCTTGATCATCTCGAGGCAGGAGAGTTTTGTGCCCCAGTACACATCAGCCGGTGTAAGGTGGGCTTCAAGCGGCCAGATCTTCTGGCTGAGCCAGTCCTGCAGGATCATGTCGTCGGCATAGCCCCGCAGGAGGCTCATTGCCGCATGGGTGTGGGTGTTTACGAGGCCCGGGAGGGCAAGTGAGCCGTTCCCGTCGATAACAAGATCGGCTTCGCCCCGGTGCTCTTTCCGGACCCCCTCGCCGATGGCCCCGATGGTGCCGTCATCGTTCACAAAGATATCCACAGGTTTTCTGTCGACCTGCACGTCCGCAATCAGGATAGACTGCTGCCTGCCAAAAATATCATCCATTCTTCTTCCTCCGCATTAGGCCATATTTTTGATGATCGTATTCAGGATTTCACCGGTCCGGTCACGGTACTGCCTTGAGATCTCCAGGATCTCATCATAGGTGAGCACACCATCTGCAAGCCCGTTGGCATAGTTGTCCACCGTGCAGATGGCAGCAAACGGCATCCCGAGTTCACCGGCAAGGGTTGCCTCCGAGGCAAGGGTCATGCCCACGAGATCGGCGCACCGGGAGAGCGCGGCGATCTCGGCGATGGTCTCGAACCGGGGACCCCGTGTCTGGACATAGGTGCCGCCCAGCCGGGCTGCCGGGATGCTGCGGTGCAGCTCCGCTGCAAGATCAGGGGAGAGGGAGGGCATCACGTGCTCAATGGCGTGGTCGTGGATGGAGGGGATGTCGGTCATGCTTAAGTAATCGGTGGGGATGACGAGCGAGCCCGGGCAGATCTCGCGGTTCAGGGAGCCGGATGAGCCAAAGGCAATGATGCGGTCAACCCCCGAAATTGCAAGGGCTGCCATGCTTGCCCGGAAATTGATCCGGTGCGGGGGGAGACCCTGCTGGTGGCGCATCAGGAGCGCGATGTCCCCGAGGTGGAGTTCTGCATTGCCAAACGGCGTATCGATCCGCTTCTTCGTAAGGACGGGAAGCTTCGAGAAGAGGAGGCTTGTCCCGCCGATGATGCCGAGCATCAGCACCCCCACGCCGGTCTCTGCCAGAACACAGGTTTTTTCCTCGCGGTCATCTGCATAATATTCCTTATCCGTAAACTGGTTGGCAGGAGCAGCACTAATAACTAGCGCAATCGTCCGGCCGGGTTCCGAGAAGCGTAAAATAGGAACACACACCATTATTTCCTTGTATGGGCACCTTTTTCACCGTCAGCGACGAGGCGATTAAGAACGGCGAATGCACGGACATCTACTTTCTCCGGGCCGAAGAGGCGTTACAAGACGACAACCTCAACCCGGAGGTGGTCATGGAAGTTACCGCCACCTCGCTTCCGGACGCGTTTGCGGTCTTCTGCGGTCTTGCTGACGTTCTCGCCCTGCTTGACGGGATCCCGGTGACGGTCGATGCCATGCCCGAAGGCACCGTCTTTTATAAAAACGAGCCGGTGCTCCGTATCGCGGGAAAATACCGCGACTTCGGCCGGTACGAGACGGCCATCCTCGGGTTCCTCTGCCATGCCTCGGGCGTTGCAACCGCAGCGGCCCATATCAGGACCCTTGCCGGTGACCGGCCGGTCTACTCCTTTGGCTCCCGGCGCCAGCACCCTGCCATCGCGGCCATGATCGAGCGGGCTGCCTGGATCGGCGGGGTGGACGGGGTCTCCAACACCTGTGCACCGGAGGGGATGCCGGTTGTCGGGACCATGCCCCACGCATTCGTGATGTGCTACAATACACCCGAGGATGCGTGGCGGGCATTTGACCGGAGTGCTCCCGCTTCCGTTCCCCGGATCATGCTCTGCGACACCTTCTGCGACGAGAAGGCCGAGTCCTTGAGGGCAGCAGCCTGCGGGGCGACCGCGGTCCGGCTCGATACGCCCCGCTCCCGGAGGGGGAACATGCGGGCGATCATCGAAGAGGTACGCTGGGAACTCGATTGCCATGGCTATAAGGAGGTGAAGATCTTCTTATCCGGCGGGGTGACCCGGGAGGACGTGGTCGCGTACCGGGACTGCATCGATGCTTTTGGGGTTGGCGGGGCGATTGCCAATGCCCCGGTCATCGACTTTGCGATGGATATCGTGGAGATTGAAGGAGAGCCAAAGGCAAAACGGGGCAAGCGGTGCACCGTCAAGCAGGTCTATTCTGGAAGTGATGGCGGGCATGTCGTTCTGCCGGCACGGGAGAAGGCACCGGAAGACTCCCTGCCACTCCTTGAACGCTATATCGAGAACGGGAAGGTTGTGCAGGATACGTGGATGCAGGACGCACGCAGGCGGGCAGCAGAGATGGTTGCCCAAATGAAGCGTGCCTGAAGGCCGGCATCGTTTTTCTTCCGACCCTATCATCGCCACAAAAAAAGCCGGCATGACAACCCACCGGTTTTAATAGGTGCAGGATAAACTGCGTTCTATGGAGAGACCGGCAAAAGCTCCGGAACTGAAGCGGACATGCCCGGCGTGCAACCGGCCGGTCAGGCCGGGTTTTAAATTCTGTGAATACTGCGGGATCAGGCTGCCGGAACTGTCAACCTGCACTCACTGCGGCACAAGGTTCATTGCTCCGGTAAAATTTTGTGACCTCTGCGGAGCCCCGGTGGTTCTTGAGGTGGAACCACAATCCGGTGAACCAGCAGAAGAAGAGATCATACCGGCTGAAGAGGATGCCGGGGAATATTTAGATGCGGGTGATGAGGAGAGTGAACGACCGAACTCCGGGGAGTTGACCGGGGAGTATGAGGAGGGGGAGGAAGAGGAGGAACCTCCGGCATATGAGCACGGCGGGATCGCAGAACCGGATACCGGGGAGTTGCTGGAAAAATTCGGCAGGGAATACCGCGACGACGAGACGCTTGGATCCCCAAATAAACCAGGATTCTCTCTTTTTGGAAAACGTAACGCAGGATCACCATCCTCTGCCGGGCCCGGCCCGGGATCACCGGATGTTGTCAATGACGCGCTCTGTTTTCCGGAAAAGAAGCCGGAACCGGCAGGAACTCCGGTTAACGGGATCAGGATTATTGGCGGGATTGTGATAATCGCCGTCATTATCGCGGCCGTTTACTTCCTCGTACTACCGTTGTTTTCAGAAGATACGGATCCGGGCATTCACAGCAGCGTAACCGTAGCAAACATTACCGGTCTACCGGAAGCAACAGCAGTCACGACAATCCCGTACGGCAAGCCGGGAACCGGATCCCCTTCGTCCGGTCCGCTCGTTCCCCTGCCAACCGAGACGATCCCCTCGGGGCAGAAACTGTTCTTCCATGTAGATAAGGATCCCGTCACGGCGAAGATCACGGTAATCTTTGCCGGAAGCGCCGGGGTGGGAAGTATCAGCAGTGCGGAGGTGAAAGTCACCCATCCGGACGGTGCGGTGGCAAGCGGCATCATCCTGCCCCTCAAAGGGGTGAGTGAGATCACGCTCGATGGATCCAAAGGTACCGACCGGCTGGAGATCATCGCAACGATGACAACCGGGGAATCCTACCGGGTCCGGGACGAACTTCTCCCGGTGTGGAAAGAGTAGCGGCATTGGGGGATGGGTCCCAGTTTTACCGTGAAGAAATCGTCCATGAATGAAGGTTCACCCCCGTATTTTAAAATCTTCAGAGGGCACCACGGTTTTCTACTGTCGCCCGGGTATCCCCCGGTTGCGATTCCTGCCGCCGCCCCGATGGGCGCCCCGCGGCGGCCTCAATGAGCAGTATTCTTGATACGGTAATCTGCCCCGTGAGGGGCCCTGAAGCGGAGAGCCATCATCTTTCACTTGGATACCATTGATTTTCATCGTTCGGGTGTGAACGTACGTTCATGCGTGTTTCTACAGAGTAAAAATTCCCAAAAGCACGGGGGAGATCCCTGTCCCACAATCATCAATGCTGTTTTTGACCCCGACAACAAAAAACGCGCATTTTTATAACGGTAGTACCTAACCGCGTGTCATGGAAGATCCGTCCCTGCCGCCCGGTATCCTGCGTACCTGCACCTCGTGCGGGAGCCCTGTCGGGGAAGACCAGAAGTTCTGCGAGATCTGCGGCACGAAAACAGAAGCACTTCCCGTCTGCCGGAAGTGCGGTGCCCTCTTCATCGCCCCCGTCAAGTTCTGTGAGTTATGCGGGACTCCGGTCATACCGGATGCGGGTGAGCAGAGATCTGATGATGAACCAAAGGTCTTGGTGACAGAACCGTCCGGCCTGGAAGAACCGGATAATCCGGAGCCGGAACCACCGGTTGTAACGGAACCGGAACATTTGGAGCCCGACCCGGCAGAGTCCGCCCCCGCCCGGACACCCTTGACGGTAAATTCCCCACCCCCGCCTTCGGACAATGCACTCTTCCTGCCCGAGGAGGAAATGCCGGCCGGATCGGGTAACCCTCCAAAAAAAGGCACCGGCCCACACAAGGCCCTCATCACCGGGGCGATCGTTGTTGTGCTCATCGTCATCGCAGCGGTATTTTTTATCGGACTGCCGTTACTGCAGTCCAATCCTGCACTGGCCGGGCAGGCCCCGTCGCCGGGACCGGTGGAGACCCCCCTGCCGGAGCAGACTGCCCTCCCTGCCACGATGCCTCCTCCTGTTCCGACAACCACTGCCGATCCCTTTCTCCCGCAACCAACTGAGGTTATCCCGAAGAAGCAGGAGGTCTTCTTCCAGGTCCAGAAAGATCCCATCACGGCTGAGATCACGGTGATCTTTGCCGGAGGGCCGGGAATAAACAGCATCAGCAGCGGGGACGTGAGAGTGACCCGCGAAGACGAAACAGTACTGACCGGCAGCATCAAGCCCTCAAAGGGGGATACGGAACTGACGCTCGAAGGGTCGAAAGGTTCGGATCGCGTTGAGGTCATAGCACGGATGTACAACGGCCAGACCTACCGGGTCTTTGACGATCTGCTCTCGTACAAGGCACGGTGAATGGGGGTTCCGTTTCATGAAGGTTATTCTCCCTGTACGGGATAGAGAATGATTGGCACTCCAGAAACACGCATGAACGCCGGTTCACCATCGGATAATGAAGGTGGCGGGAGTTTTTGAGGATAAGGACGGGATCACACGCCCGATCCTTTTCGGAGCATGACGGCTTGGACTGCCGCCCGAACGAATGATGAACCCCAAAGCAGGGCCAACGCGGGTGCGCTCCCTCTGGCGGCCCAAATTGCGGTTTTGCGAAACATTTTTTTGAAGATTTCTGTGCAGGAAATACGGAGGCATCGCAAGCGCTGTTGAGCTCCCTTGGGGGCATGACTGTCAAGAAGGGAGGTAACAATTATCCGGAAAGAAAGTTTTCTACAGAGCAAAAAAATGCATCCAATGTGCCAATGGCCGCAGGCATCGTGAGCGTTTTCCTGGGAGATCCTGTTGAATAATTCGGACGCTTTCGGGGACATGCAAAATTCCTGCCGTGCGGCTGATCATCCTATGACAGGTTTTGGGTGCGGGGGGACTGGTTACAGGGCATAAAGATAACAATCCTTTTTACCTGATCACAACCTAGTAGATAGGAGCGGGCTGGTAGATCAGTGGTAGATCGCTTCCTTGGCATGGAAGAGGCCGCGGGTTCAATTCCCGCCCAGTCCATACCGCTTCCTGCAGACATTCCGTAAAACGCGCGGGCAAACCCGCAGGCAGGGATCCTTCTTTTTTTCTCAGTTCCCACCCATTTTTTATCCTGCAGCACCAAACAGGGTTTTAAGGATCCGGTATGGTGCAGACATTCCTCTTCTCGGCAGGCGGCCTGCGGTGCGCAATGCCGCTTACCCTCATCAAGTCGGTGATCCAGATGATCGCAATGAGCCCGGCCGGTTCCGCACCACGGGGTATGGCAGGGACCATCAACCTCCACGGCAGGACAATTCCGGTCTATGCCATGGGGGAACTTTTGGGGATGCCCGGCCATTCCCCCCGGATCTCTGAC
>JBFYKS010000055.1:0-7369 GCA_041305785.1 Methanoregula sp.
ATGTTATGAGATCTTTCATGGGCCTTGTGCAACCCAACCGCCCAATGGCTGCCCGATGGAACGGGCACTCGCCACCAAAAAGCACGCAACAGCCGATATGGAGGTATCTTTTGGCAGCGGCTGGTACCGGGTGTCCTGCACTCCGGTCATCGATGAGCAGGGACGCATCAGTTCCATCGTCCATATCGCAACCGACATTATGGAGAAGAAGGCCTTGCAGATGGCTGAAGAGAGAATGGATCAGTTCCAGCTCCTGACCAATACCCTGCCGGATATGGTCTATCTCATCGATCCTTGCGGGAAGGTGCTGTACGCCAACCCGGCTGCTGCCCGCCAATTCGGGCTGGATCCGGCAGATCTGGTCGGAAAAACGCTTACCGCACTCTTTCCCCCAAATATTGCCCATGAGCATCTTGAGGATATCCGCACCGTGGCATCCACCCGCCGGCCCATGCAGCGCGAGATCACGGAGGTGTTTCCTTCAGGTAGGATCCATATCGAGGTACGGCTCACCCCGGTCATCGACCCCATGGACCGGGTTACCGGGGTTCTTGGTATCTCCCGGGATATCACCGCGGCAAAAGAGGCGGAGATCCATCTTCGGCAGATGAATGTGGAGCTCGAAAACCGGAACCGTCTCATCAATACCCTGCTCGATACGGTTCCGGTGGGGATATTCATGGTTGAAGCCCCGTCAGGAAGGCCGGTCATTGCCAATGCCGCAGCAACCCGGCTGATGGGGCGGGGGGTGATGCCGGATGCAACCAAAGAAAACCTGGCTGAGGTATACGAGGCATACCGGTCCGGTACCACGGACCGGTATCCTCCCGAAATGATGCCGATCGTTACGGGTATGCGGGGGGAGAGCCGCCACATCGATGATATGGAAGTGGTCCGTCCTGATGGTACCCGGACCCTCCTTGAGGTATTTGGCAATCCCGTGTATGACAGCCAGAACCGGGTTGCTGCAAGCCTGGCCAGTTTCCTCGACATCACAGAACGCAAACGTGCCGAAGAGCAGCGCGAACAACTCATCAGCGAACTCGCCCGGAAGAACGCCGAACTCGACCGGTTCACCTACACGGTATCGCATGACTTAAAGAGCCCGCTCATCTCCCTCCGGGCGTTCCTAGTCCTGCTCGAAGACGATCTCAAATCCGGCAGGGAAGACCGGGTAACGATCGATATCGCCCGGATGTCCGAGTCAGCCGAACGGCTGGAGACGATGATCACCACCCTGCTGGATCTATCCCGGAGCGGCAGGAATGTAACCACCCCTCTTCCGGTGCCGTTTGAAAGCGTTGTCCGTGATGCGGCATCCCTGCTGGAACCTGCGTACCGGCAGCGTGGTGTGGAACTGAAGATCGCGGACAATCTCCCGGTGGTCATGGGAGACCGGCAGCGCCTGCTGCAGGTGATGACGAACCTGCTCGACAATGCGGTGAAGTACATGGGTGACCAGGAGCATCCCCGCGTTGAGGTGGGGGTACAAGGGGAGCCGGGCGGCCCGGTCTTCTTTGTATGGGACAACGGGAGGGGGATCTGTCCCGATGACCTTCCCCGGGTCTTCGGGCTCTACGAGCGGTTTGCTCCCGACATTCCCGGCACCGGCATCGGTCTTTCCACGGTTGAGCGGATCATCGGGGCGCATGGCGGGAAGATCCGGGCAGAATCGGAAGGTGAGGGGAAGGGTGCCACGTTCCGGTTCACGCTGCCACTTGCGGCAGGCATTACCGGGCGCGGAGATCTTTAAAAAACGTATTAAAAAATTTTGGCTCTGGAGAAACACGCATGAACGGGGGTTAACACCCGAAGCATGAAAATTAGAATTGCCGAAATCATTTATGATCTATATGTTAAGTACACTCAGCTGATTTAATATGGAAATGGAGAGTCCGTTTCCATTCTGTGTGCCTGTGGCCCTTCGGCATCATGTCTGTTTTCATGGGAAATCCTTTTTAGAAACGATTCAGTGGAATTTGTGAAGGTGACCCCCTCTCCCAAGAGAGGGGGAGGCAGCCCCAGGGGGCGATCCCCCTTGACCCCCATTTTAGCAATTTTCACTAATAAAATCCTCTCCCTCCTTCATGCTCCACAGGGCGAGGGTGGACGAGACCCTGAGTGCCCGTGGCTCCATCGCAATCGAATCCAGAGGGGGGGTTCGGTTTTCACCAGAGCAAAAAACTTCAATACCGATTTGTTACGATTAAGACTGCCCTGCCTGTACGTTATCGTAATATTTACCATCTATACGGAATGATATTCGATAACCGGTAATGTGCCCATGGTTGACTCTTCATGACCCGAATCCTTATCGCCGATGACAATCCGCAGAACCTGTACCTGCTGGAATCGATCCTCAAAGGCCATAACTTTGAGGTGGTCCCGGCTAAGAATGGTGCCGAGGCACTGGATGCAGCGCTTGAGAACCCGCCGGATCTCATCGTCACCGACATCCTGATGCCGGTGATGGACGGGTTCGAACTCTGCCGGCGCTGGAAGAAGGACGAACGGCTGAAACATATCCCGTTCATGTTCTACACCGCTACCTATACCGATCCAAAGGACGAACAGTTTGCCAAAAGTCTCGGGGCTGACAACTTTGTCATCAAGCCGCAGAAACCTGAAGCCCTTGGCCGGATTGTCTGTGACATGGTACGGGAATTTTCAACAAAAGGGCCCGCGGTAAAACGCCCCTCTATCGATGAGATGGAGAGCCTGCGGCTGCATAACGAAGTGCTGATCCGCAAACTGGAACGGCGGGGCAGGCAGCTCGACTGCGAGGTTCTCGGGCACCGGCAGGCAGAAGAGAAGAGCAGTTTGGCAAACACCAAACTTGCCCTGATGACTGAAGTTGCCAACCAGGATATCCAGAATAAGATCTCCGCACTCCGGGGGTTTACCGAACTTTCCCGTTGTACCGAAAGCGGGATGGACCGGGTTGCCGTTATCGAGAAACAGATCCAGATCCTCGATACGATCCAGAACCTGATCACAAAGACCAGGGATTACCAGCAGATGGGTATGGCGGACTCCCGCTGGATCGAAATCGAGCCGATAATCCGGTTGCAGATGTCGCTCCAGAGCCAGAAGCACAGCGTATCACTGAAATGCGATCTGCGGGGCCTTGAGATCCTGACCGATCCTCTCATCGCCCGGGTCTTCTACAATCTTATCCATAATACCATCAGGCACGGGGGTGACGTTACCCGGATCTCTTTCTCCTGCAGGGAAGTGCCCGAAGGGCTCATCCTTTTCTGCGAGGATGACGGGACTGGCATCCAGCCCGACAATAAAGACATGCTCTTTGACCGCATTCCCGGCGGGAGTGGGAAATTCGGGCTCTTCTTTGTACGGGAATTCCTTACCCTTTCCGGCATGACGATACGGGAGACCGGCAATTTCGGTCAGGGTGCCCGGTTCGAGATCACCGTGCCATACGGGATGTACCGTTTTTCCTAAAAACCGGTAACCGGATCACTCCCGTCAGATCCCCGGTCATCTCCGGATGTTGCAGGCAAACCCTTATTATTCCGGAACCGGTATTGTTCCCTGCTGATGAGATCCCGCCCCATAATCACAAAATCTGAAAAACCAGCCGGCGCTGATTACCCCCCTTTTCAGATCCCCGTATCTGCGGTATACCGGTGTGATATGCGATGACACGAATCCTGATAGCGGATGATATCCCGGCAAACCTGTACCTCCTGGAGTCGATTTTAAAAGGGCACGGGTTCGAGGTTGTGGCAGCAAAAAACGGAGCGGAAGCGCTCGCGCTGGTACAGGAGAATCCGCCCGCCCTGATCATATCGGACCTCATGATGCCGGTGATGGACGGGTTCGAGCTCTGCCGCCGGCTGAAAGCGGACCCTTCCAAAAAGTCCATACCCGTGGTATTCTATACCTCATCGTATACCGAAGCAAAGGACGAGCAGTTCGCGATGAACCTTGGGGCAGAACGGTTTGTGACAAAAGCGCAGAAACCCGAGGAATTGATCCGGATTGTGCGCGAGGTTCTGGAGGCGTCAGGAAAGAAGACCTCCCCTGCGACAAGAAAACCGCTCGGGGACGAGATGGAGATCCTGCGCCAGTACAATGAGGTGCTCTTCCGCAAACTGGAACAGAAAGTACTCGAGCTGGAAGAGGAGATCGCGGAACGCAAACGGGCAGAGGAGCAGCTGCAAAAACTCAATGAAGATCTGGAGACGCGTGTTGCCGAACGGACGCGGGAGCTCAACACGTTGCTTGCCGAAAAGGAACTGCTCTTAAAGGAGATCCACCACCGGGTCAAGAACAACCTCCAGATCGTTGCAAGCCTCCTCCATACCCAGGCACGGCATATCTCGGATCCCAAAACACTCGCCATGCTCGAAGAGAGCCAGAACCGGGTGAAGGCGATGGCGCTTGTCCACGAGCGGCTGTACAAGTCGGACGATATCTCATCGATCGAAATCGCGGATTACGTGAAATTCATGGGAACCAGTCTCCTGCAATTCTACGGGACCGGCGCAGCACGGGTGAAGTTCGAGGTGGAGATGCCCGGCATCCGGTTCGACATCAACCGGGCGATCCCGCTTGGTCTTTTGATAAACGAACTTCTCTCCAACGCCCTCAAGCACGCATTTCCGGCCGGCAGGAAAGGGACGATCACGGTGACGGGGGCAAAAAAGGACGGTAAAATATGGATTGTTGTCCAGGATGACGGAGCCGGCATTCCGGAATCGTTTGACTGGAAAAATACGAGCTCGCTCGGGCTCCGGCTGGTCAACAGCCTCGCCGACCAGCTCTTTGGGACAATTGATCTTGACCGGTCTTCGGGAACGAAGTTTACCCTTACCGTGCCGGACCAGGCACCGGCCTGAATCACCTGCCATATTGCCTGTTCAGCAAAAATGTTCAGACACTCCAAAGGTCACAAGGCCGCTCTTCTCTTCCTGTTTAATCTGAGGTATCCCGGACGGGATAGCTTTTGCCATCCCGGTAACCGATCCTGTCCTTCCGGTTCACCGTCGGTTCTGGTGGCACGGGGATACTTTTATTAGATGAGAACAAGCATTGCCCCATACTGATGAAACTCCGGTCACGCATCCTGCTCCTCTACCTGTGTATCGCGATCCTGGTACTGGTGCTCATCGGCGGCGTGCTGCCCTCATCCCTGCACAAGCAGAACCTTGATACCATATCTGAGGATTCCATCAGCCAGCTCCGGCACATCGATTTCGCCCTCACGAACTTCATTTCCGAGGCAAAGCACGATGTGCACGAGCTCTCGCTCAATGGGAACATACGGACCCCGGACGATTCCCGCTTCACCTCCTTTTTAGATGCCGATGAAGCGACCTTTGCCTACGCCATCACGGAAGAAGAACAGGAGATCATCGATATCCTGAAAGGGTACCAGATCTCGCACCCGTATGTCAGTTCGGTGTACATGGGCCGGGAGAACGGGGCGTTCGTTCGCTCGTATCCCCGGGCCCGGCCAACCGCGTACGATCCCCGCGATCGCCCGTGGTACATCCTTGCAAAGGAGCACCCCGGGCAGGTATCCATGACCGATCCGTACAAGGCGGTCACCACCGATGACGTAAATATCGGGATCGTCATGCCCCTCCAGGATGCGGACGGGACGATCTATGGTGTTGTCGGGGCCGATATCACGCTCGTGAACCTGACGCGGTACATCGCGTCGGTTGAGCCGGTTGGCAACGGGGAGATGATCCTCACCGACCAGAGTGGCACGATCCTTGCGGCACGGAATCCAAACTGGCTGTACCAGAACATCAGCGGAATCCTCGGCGACCAGGCGCAGGTCTTCCTCGCTTCAGGTGAAGGGGTGCTCATCACGAACGGGAGTTACCTGATCTATTATACCTCCCCGGAGCTCGGCTGGAAGATCGGCAGTTTCGTCCCGTTTGCCACCATCGACCAGCAGATCAACAACTCCATCATACGGATCCTCATCTTCGTCCTCATCGCGCTGGTCCTGCTCAGCGTCTTTACCCTCTTTGTCCTCAACAGCACGGTCATCCGGCCGCTCTCCAGCCTTACGGATGTGAGCCGGAGGATCGCTGATACGGGTGACCTGAACCAGCAGATCGATACCAGCGGGGCCGGGGAGATCGGGACCCTTGCCCACTCTTTTGAAGCCATGGTGGAGAAGATCCGTTCCGAAGAGCAGGGACGCCTCCAGGCACTCCGCGAACTGGAGACCTACCGCGACCACCTTGAGGATATTGTTGCCGAACGTACCCGCGAGCTTGAACAGGCAAAAGAGGCTGCCGAATCTGCCGACCGGCTGAAATCCGCCTTCCTTGCCACCATGTCTCACGAACTCCGCACGCCGCTCAACTCCATCATCGGGTTCTCGGGCATCCTCCTGCAGGAACTGGCCGGGCCGTTGAACGAGGAGCAGAAGAAGCAGCTCGGGATGGTTGCGGACAGTTCAGACCACCTGCTCTCGCTCATCAACGATGTGCTCGACCTCTCCAAGATCGAGGCCGGGCAACTGAAAATTGCCATCGAGCCGGTCGAGATCCGCCCGGCGCTTGAGAAGGTTATCCGTACCGTTAAGCCCCTTGCTGAGGCAAAACATCTCGCGCTCGAACTGGATATTGCTCCGGAGGTTGTACGGGTCCGGGCCGACACCCGCCGGGTAGAGCAGGTGCTCCTCAACCTTTTGAGTAATTCCATCAAGTTCACCGAACAGGGGCATATCCGTATCAGCTGCCGGGCCGAGGGCGATTTCGTAAAGATCAGTGTTGCGGACACCGGTATCGGCATTAAGAAGGAAGATCTGGAGAAACTCTTCCGGCCGTTCACGCAGGTCGAGACCGGCCTGACCCGGAAGTATGAAGGAACCGGTCTTGGCCTCTCGATCTCAAAGCGGCTCGTCAGCCTGATGGGCGGCACGATCAGTGTTGAGAGCGAATGGGGTAAAGGCAGCACCTTTGGTTTCACCTTACCCATAGACGGGGGTTTACCATGACAACGAAGATCCTCTATATCGAAGACAATGACCAGAACTTCTACCTGGTCAACTATATCCTGAGTGCGAAAGGCTATACCGTAACCCGCGGGCATGACGGGAGGGAGGGGATCGGGCTTGCCACACGGGAGAATCCCGATCTCATCCTCCTGGATATCCAGCTGCCCATTATGGACGGGTACGACACCGCTCGCGAGCTCCGGAAGATTCCTGATGTCAGTTCGACCCCCATCGTTGCACTCACCTCCTATGCCATGGCCGGTGACCGGGAGAAGGCGCTTGCCGCGGGGTGCACGGGATATATCGAGAAGCCCATCAACCCGAAGACCTTCACGGAGCAGATCCAGCAGTACCTGCCTGCCGGTTCCCGGCCGGGAAGTGGTG
>JBFYKS010000056.1:0-3543 GCA_041305785.1 Methanoregula sp.
TTAGATTAACATACACCCACTACTAAAAAAGTATTATGCAAGAATATCCCATCAAACGCGGGCTCACCAAAGATCTTGAAGTACGGATAATTGCCGAGATGAAGAACTGTTTTGGTATCGAAGCCCGGAAGGCTGATAAAGCGTACCGGGTCTCGTTTGGCGCCTTAAAAAGGCTCGACGCCACCCTTGGGGAAGGCGGCAAGTCGGTCATCATCGACACGGAGTCGGACATGACGGTCAGCGACGAGGTTATCATGGATACCAACAAGCGGTTCCGGAAGTTCCTCGATGCGGTGACCGGCTTCTCGACCAAGGAGCGGGTCAAGCGGGCAAAGAGTGTTGGTGAGTAATCCGTATCACCGCCTCGCGGGACCCGGCCTGCCGGAGCATTGGGACGGCAGGCAAACCGGCGGGATATCCTAAAAGGTGCGGGATAATCCACTCCGGATGCAGCGGGTCATGCACACAAGAAAACGGTCCCCCTGGGGTGCCCGTGACACAAAACTGCCCCGTCTCCAATTACCGTGAACGCGGGCGCCCTGAGTTTTTTGCTTTTTGGGCTCTGGAGAAATCCTTTCCGAAATGCTCAAGTGGAATTTGTGAAGGGGACCTCCTCTCTCCCTAAAGAGGGGGAGGCAGGATGCGGGGGCGATCCCCCTTTTCCTCCCAATTTAGCAATTTTCACTCATAAAACCTCTCCTTCGTTTATGCTCCACGGGGCGAGGGTCGACGAGACCCCGAGCGCCCGTGGCTCCATCGCAATCGAATCCAAAAATGGTGGTCAGGATTTCACCAGAGAACCTTTTAAAAAAAAGCAACCCTTTTTTTCCCGCGGGTGTAATCACTGTTGCGTGATCACCTATGGCGTTCTGTCATGAATGTGGAAAACCCGTTGCAGATAAGGCAAAGTTCTGCCGGAACTGTGGCGCCTCGCAGGCTGAGGCACTGCCTGATATGAGTGCGCCGGTACAGTCGGACGTTCCGGTACAGCGGCCGGTTGTTATTTCCCGGCCGGCCCCCGGGCCCGAACCGGAGCCTGAACCCGAACCGGTAACGGTTCCTGTGCCCCCTCCGGCCCCCGCACCGGAGAAGATTCCGGAACCGGCGGGTCTTTGCTGCACCTCCTGTGGGAGCCCGCTTGCTCCCGAAGAGAAGTTCTGCGGAATCTGCGGGACAAAAGCGGGGGCCGCAGCCCCTGCCCCGGCACCTGCTGCGCCAAGGCCTTCAATAGTCTGCCCTTCGTGTGGTGCCGCCAATGAGACCGGGACAACCTTCTGCGGGTCGTGCGGTACACGGATCGGAAGTGCCCCGGCCGCCCCACAAGCAGCATCCCGGTTTGCCCCCGCTGCGCCGGCCGGCAGTGTCCGGACCTGCACCGCGTGCGGCAACCCGATCCAGCCGGGCGAGAAGTATTGCAGCAAGTGCCTGGTGATGGTGAAGGATGCCGTACCGGCAGCACCTTCCCCTGCACCTGCCACAACCACGGCCCCCCAAGCAGCATCCCGGTTTGCCCCCGCTGCGCCGGCCGGCAGTGTCCGGACCTGCACCGCGTGCGGCAACCCGATCCAGCCGGGCGAGAAGTACTGCAGCAAGTGCCTGGTGATGGTGAAGGATGCCGTACCATCAGCACCTTCCCCGGCACCCGCCCCAACCACGGCCCCCCAAGCAGCATCCCCGGCACCCGCTCCGGTTCCTGCGGCATCCTACGGTGGCCCACGGGTCTGCAAGGCCTGTGGCAACCCGATCCAGCCCGGTGAGAAGTTCTGCAGCAAGTGTCTTGTTACGGTGAACTATGCCGAACCTGCCATGGCTGCCCCGGTGCCGGTCACGGCCCCGCCAACCGAATCTGTTGGCAGTTATGTCTGCGCTTCGTGCGGCAGCCCGCTCAATGGAAACGAGAAGTTCTGCGGGATCTGCGGCGGCCCGGCAGTTGCCGCCCGGACCACTGCGCCGGCACCGGCCGGGAAGGTCTGCCCATCCTGTGGTGCGCCGGTATCCGATACCACGAAATTCTGCGGGGGGTGTGGTGCGCCGGTTGGCGCATCCTTTCCCGCCGGGCCCATAACAGCCCAGGCATCCGGCGAGGAGATCCTCGGGATCATCCCCAATGCCCGGAAGATGAAGATGATGGGCATGGCATACGATACCTTCACCATCGTGGTCACGGGACGGCGCATGATCCTCGCGCAGCTCACCCAGGAGATGCTCAATTCCGCAATTGCGGAGGCGCAGGCAAAAGCAAAAGCCGAGGGCAAAGGGTTCTTTGGCGTGTGGGGCGACCAGATGGCAGCCTCATTTGGTTTTGCAAAGCGGTACGAGACCCTCTCCCCCGATGTGGCGCTTGCGGAGACGCCTGGCAATGTTGCCCTCGACAATGCCCGGATCAGTGCCATAACGGTCAGCGAGATCCGGTCAAATGATGACGATGGCAGTTCCAACCAGTTGCGGCTCAATATCGATTCCGCGGATGGCCGGTTTGAGTATGTCATCGCCGAGGATGATCGCTTCACCACTCTGCTCAAAAACGTGTATGGCGACCGGGTGAAACTGCCGTTCGGGCTCTTTAAGGCCGGCCCGGTCCGGATAAAATTCTTCTGATCTTTTTTCCCCGTTGTCCGGGCATACTCCAGCCCGCTACCAGGGACCGGGATATTTAATACCCCGTACATGCCATTTTTCTTACCGGGATTTCCGTGCTGGAGCATGGCACGGATCGTCCCTTTCCCGAAACGGAGCATCTCAATGGAACGTTCATCCAATCCTGCACTCAGGGACCAGCTCTTCTACGACAACCTGGTCCATGGCACCGAGAACAAAATGACCCTCCAGGGGACGATCAACAAAACGCTCCTCCTCCTCTTCCTTGTCATTGCTGCGGCAGCGCTGGTGTGGGAGAATTTCGTGCTCCTGATGCCCTTCATCCTGCCCGCGGCAATCCTCGGTTTTCTTGTTGCCATCGCCACCATCTTCAAACCCGAATGGTCGCCGTTCACCTCGCCCGTTTACGCGGTGCTGGAAGGCGTCATCCTCGGCGCGATCTCGGCGATGATGAACACCATGTATCCCGGGATTGTCGGGCAGGCCGTTATCCTGACCTTTGGCGTCTTTTTCCTCCTCCTCGTCGTCTTCAGCACCCGGCTCATCCGGGTCACGGAGACGTTCAAGCTCGTGGTCATCGGGGCAACAGGAGCGATCTGTCTTCTCTATATCGCCAACCTCGTCCTCTCGTTCTTTGGGATGCCCATCGGGTTCATCAACGAGGGCGGCTGGCTGGGTATCGGCTTCTCGCTCGTGGTCGTTGTTGTCGCGTCGCTCAATCTCATCCTTGACTTCGATTACATCGAGAAGGGCGTGGAGCACGGGCTCCCGAAACATATGGAATGGTACGCCGCCTTTGCCCTGCTTGTTACCCTCGTCTGGCTGTATCTCGAAATCCTCCGGCTTCTCGCAAAGATGCGGCGCTGATACAGTTCCCTCTTTTTTCCCTGTCGCAATTTTTCCTGATTTTGGTATACGGTTGATGCCCCTCTTCTCCCGGGGGAT
>JBFYKS010000057.1:0-3769 GCA_041305785.1 Methanoregula sp.
GTGGGGGAGGCAACATGCGGGGGCAATCCCCCTTGACCCCCCCCATTCCTGAAGAAAATTTTTCGCATAGGCCCCCATCCACGGCCATGATCCACAAAGGCGAGCCCTAAATGAGGCGGCGAGCGCCCGTGGCCCCATCGCAATCGAATCCAAAAAGGGGGGTCAGGATTTCACCAGAACCAAAAAAATTAAAACGAATGCCTTTTACCAGAAAACCTCCGACTTCCTGACATGCATGATACTCTTCTGCAGAGAACAGGGTTTTTTCTCCTGGCTGCCATCCTCGTCCTGGCAATCTTCGCTGCCGGATGTACGCAACCACAGCCGGCTGCCGTGCAGGCCACACCGGCCGCAGCACCGGATTCATCCTCATCAGCAGCGCCGGTAGTTCAGACCGATGCCGGTGCAATCTTTGGCATTGCAACGGACAGTATGCGGGTCTTCCACAACATCCCCTACGCAGCGCCCCCGGCCGGGGACCTGCGGTGGAGAGCGCCGGCAGCCGTCCAGCCATGGACCGGCGTCCGCGATGGATCGGAGTTCAGCGCATCCTGTCCCCAGAAGGTAACGCAGGATCAAAAAACCGTAAAACCGGTCATCAGCGAGGACTGCCTGTACCTCAATGTCTGGACCCCGGCCCGGAATAACGGTGAAAAACTGCCGGTCATGGTCTTCTTCCATGGCGGGGCGTACGGGATCACCGCCCCGTCCGGCTCGCTGGACTATTACAACGGGAGTTCCCTTGCAGATCAGGGCGTTGTCGTGGTCACGGTGAATTACCGGCTGGGTGCCTTCGGGTTCCTCGCCCATCCCGAGCTTGCAGCGGAATCATCGCACAACACTTCCGGTAACTATGGTATCATGGACCAGCAGGCAGCGCTCCGCTGGGTGCAGAAGAACATCGGGGCATTCGGGGGAGACCCGGCAAAGGTGACGATCTTCGGGCAGTCGGCCGGGGGAACAAGCACCCTCATCCACCTCGTCAGCCCGGAGAGCAAAGGGCTCTTTTCGCAGGCAATTACCGAGAGCGGGCCTTTCTGGCAGCACGGGTTTGCGATCGATAACGCCGTGACCCGGGCCGAGGGCGAGCAGCAGGGCACTGACTTTGCCGCCGGCATCGGCTATTCCGGCCCGGGCTCGATTGCACGGATGCGGCAGGCCGACATGATGGTGCTCGTGAATGCCACGCCCTGGTCCCCGTCGCCGTGGGTACTCATGGACACGCCGCACTTCCAGCCCGTGATTGACGGCTACATCCTCCCCGACTCAGTGGATAACCTCTTCAACGACCACCGGCAGTACCCGGTCCCGTACATGATCGGGACAACGGCGGATGACGGGATCACGGTCTCCGGCCGGCCGGAACTGAGCGTGCAGCAGTACGAGGCGCGGGTCCGGGACAAATTCGGCAAAGACGCAGACCGGATCCTTGCAGAATATCCTGCAACGAACCCTGACGAGGTCCGGACCCAGCTGGTCCGGCTTAAGACCCGGTACGATTTTGCCAATTCGGCAAAGACCGCCGCTGCATCCATGGCAAAAATCCAGCCGGCAACGTACCTGTACCGGTATTCCTATAACCTCCCTGGCCAGGCAAACGGTGCGTTCCATGGCAGCGAGAACGTGATGCTCTTTGGCCTGCCGGAGGGTTCGGACCCGGTGGTCCACGAGACGATAGTCGGCTACTGGGCACAATTCGCAAAGACCGGTAACCCGAACGGGAACAACCGGGCAGATTGGCCGGCATTCACGAACGAGACCGGCTGGTACATGGACATCAACAGCATATCCGTTGCAAAGACCGGTTATTAACCCTCGATTTTTTTTGGCATGGCGTTGGCGGTCCCATATCAGCGGGTCCCTTCATCCATCCCGCTTATCATCACTTCTATCTCCCCACCCCGCCAATCAGTGTACCAGTACATGCCCCGCCCGACCCCTCCGGAAAACCAGCCGGTACTGAAAGGCCCCCCGTTCTACCTCCCGGAGTTTGAAGAATCATACCGCTACATCATCGACGAATACCAGGTGAAGCCAAAGAAGATTGCCGTCTTCATGCCCTGCGCGGTCCGGAAACCCTACAGCGCCAGCCCGAGCCACCAGCTCATCCGCTCCATTATCAACCAGGTCCTGGCGCCGGAGGACTACCATATCGTCATCTTCGGTACCTGCGGGATCGTGCCCGCAGAACTTGAGGAGATGTACCCGTACGCCCACTACCAGTACATGCTCGGGAAATGCAAAGATCAAAAGACCCTTGACGATTTTCTCGAAATCGAGACCAGCCGCGTTGCCGGCTACCTGGAGAAGACGAAGGATAGCTACCAGTACCGCATCGGGTACTGCATCGGGCTCTTCCGGCAGGCGCTGGTAAAGGGCTCAGAACAATCCGGCGTGCCCATCGACCTGATCCTCCCCTCCCGCGATCTCATCAACAAGGTGATCGAGGAGGGCGACTGCATCTTTGAGGAAGGGAGCCTCTCCATGGACGAGTACCTCGGCGAATTCTGCGACAGTCTTATCGCGTTCCGGAACTCGCACTGAAGGGCTTTTGTGATCGCGGGAGAACCGATATGCTCATATCTCACCATGCAAGAGATTCCTAACAACGCCTTATGACCGATGAAGCACCCCATATCCCCGGATTCATGCAGCAGATGGGAGAGTCCATCACCAGGACCTCAGGCTCGCTCGACCACGCCCAGATCGCCGCATTCTTCTCAGCAATGCTTGCCGCAAAGCGGATCTACGTCTCCGGCGCAGGAAGATCGGGGCTCGTTGCCAAGGCTTTCGGGCTCCGGCTCATGCATCTCGGGTACGAGTCGTACGTGGTCGGGGAGACGATAACGCCGGCATTCCATGAAGGAGACATGCTGGTTGCCTTCTCGGGCTCCGGTGAGACGCAGTCGATGGTCTCGATCTGCGGGACGGCAAAGGATCTTAAGGGAAAGGTCTGCGTCATCACGGCAATGCCGGACTCGCGGATCGGGAAGATGGCAGATCTTGTCGTGAACCTTGGTGACCCGACCGATGTCTATTTCCATGACAAGAACTCGTTCGAGGTCCGCCAGATCACCGGGAAATACCGGTCCATCACCTCGGCCTTTGCCCCGTTCGGCACCATGTTCGAGACCCTTGCCCTTGTCTTTTCCGATGCGGTTATATCCGCACTCATGGAAGCAAAGAAAGACGAGATCGCCAAGATGCAGGGCCGGCTCAGTAACGTTGAGTGAACGAAGAGGCGGCCTCCGTAAAGGCCGGTCCGGTCACCTGCCACCGGCGGAGATTCACCCGCCGCGTTTCCTTTTTTGGAGAAGGGCTTTATAAGAATCTGACCTCTCATTATGAGCAAGACATGGACCGGAGAACCAGAATAGTGACATGGCAGAACCTTCTTTTGGCAGGCATCGTCATAGCCCTCGTGTCTGTCTCCGGTTGCACGGGTGATGCCCCCCCCACACCATCACCGGCAGTTCCCGTGATCGAGCCGGGCCAGGTGCTGTATATTGTTGGAGATGTGACCGGCGACGGCATCCCGAGGGGCACCATCGATACCATCACTGTCACGCTCGGGCTGGTGCCGGGCCAGTCACCGGTCAATCTGGAGAAGATCTCAATCGTTTATGCCGACGCGATCCGGTCCGAGACCCTGATACCGGTCGAAGGGTACCGGGGCGATCCCCCGCAGGGCACCTGGGGGATTCTATCCGTGACCGGGGAACTTGGCGGCTCCAACAACCGGATCGAATACGAGGAGAGGTTCGTTCTC
>JBFYKS010000058.1:0-3075 GCA_041305785.1 Methanoregula sp.
TGTCGATAAAAAAAACTGTATGAGTAACCCTGTCATGACGAAGATTCCCATAGCCCAACCCCTGACCGGATCCGAGGAAGATGCTGCAACGTCCGCCGTCCTCCGGTCCGGCATGCTTGCACAAGGTCCTGCTGTTGCACAGTTCGAGGAGCAGTTTGCCCGGTACTGCCAGGTGAACCATGCCATTGCCGTGAACAGCGGCACTGCCGCACTGCATGCTGCGGTTGCCTGCGCCGGCATCAAAGCCGGGGATGAGGTCATCGTCCCGACCTTCTCGTTCTTTGCTACTGCCAGCTGTGTATCGATGTGCGGGGGAAGACCGGTCTTTGTGGATGTGGATCGCAATACCTTCACCCTCGATCCCGAAAAAGCAGCTGAAGCCATAACAAAAAAGACCAAAGCGGTAATTGGCGTTCATCTCTTCGGCCAGCCGTTTGATATACGGCCGGTCCAGGAGATCTGTAAGGACCATAACCTTGCACTCATCGAGGATGCTGCCCAGGCACACGGAGCACAGTATCATGGCAAACCCGTTGGCGGATTTGGGAAGGCTGGTTGTTTCTCGTTCTATCCAACCAAGAACATGACCACCGGTGAGGGTGGGATCATCACGACCGATGACGATGCCTATGCTTCACTGATGCGGAAGTTCATCAGCCACGGGCAGAGCGAGAAGTATCTTCACACCATGATCGGGTACAACTACCGCATGACCGATATCGGGGGGGCTATCGGGTGCGAGCAGCTGAAAAAACTCCCGGCATTTAACCGCCAAAGGATCGCGAATGCCGCCTATCTCGACGCTCATCTCAAATGCCGGGGACTTGTCACGCCCTGCCGGCTTTCCGGTGCAACCCATGTCTACCACCAGTACGTTGTCCGCATCACCCCTGAATTCCCGATGAAGCGGGCGGAGTTCATGGCATATCTTGCAGAGCACGGGATCGGATCGGCAATCCATTACCCCCTCCCCATTCACCTCCAGCCGGTGTACCGAAAACAGGATCCTGACGTGTCCTGCCCGGTTGCCGAACAGCTCTGCGATGAGGTACTCTCGCTCCCTGTCCACCCCGCAGTAACGGAACCCATGCTTGATAAAATCTGCGCAACCATGAATGGAGTGAACTAAATGGATGTCGGTGTCATCGGTGTAGGGGTCATGGGCAGGAACCATGCCCGGGTCTATTCGGAGCTCAAGCAGGTCGATTCACTGTGGATCACGGACCTGAATACCAATGCTGCAGCGGATGTTGCACAAGCGAACAGCGGGCAGGTTGCCCCGTCTGTTGAAGCGCTGCTTGGTGAGGTCGATACGGTCAGTATCTGCGTCCCGACCCCGTTTCACAACACTGTTGCACGGCAGGTCTTCTCTGCCGGCGTGCATGTCCTCATCGAGAAGCCGATCTGCCAGACTGCCGCCGAGGCAGAAGCTTTGGTAAAGATGGTCCCCCCGGGCCTGACCGTCGGCGTCGGGCATATCGAACGGTTCAACCCGATCATCGATGAGATCCGGCGCATGGTCAACAAGCCCCTGTACATCGAGACCAAGCGCCACAATCCGGCCTCTGCCCGGATCACCGGGACCTCGGTTGTCGAGGACCTGATGATCCACGACATCGATGTCATCTTCAACCTCTTTAAAGCACAGGATTATTCCATCCATTCTTCCGGGAACGAAGATGTGTGCGGCGCCCTTCTGAAGATCAATGGCACGACCGTCTACATGTCGGCAAGCCGCAAGTCCTCAAAGAAGATCCGGTTGATCTACATCGAGCAGGACGACTGCACGATCGAAGGCGACTTCATGAACCAGGAGATCTCGATTTACCGGAAGCCCGGGCAGTACCATATCGAGAACGACCGGTACGTGCAGGAGAATATCATCGAGAAGGTGCTCGTGAACAAGCAGGAGCCGCTGAAGCGGGAACTCTCGATGTTCCTTGAGTGTGCCGGCGCAAAGAAGCCCTTCCCGATTACGCCGGAGCAGGCATTGCAGAACCTCCGCGTATCTGAGCAGATAACCCGTGGGTTTTCCTGAAAAGGACCCGGTGATTGCAATGGACTCAGCACTATCATCACTCATCCACAAGCGCGGACCGATCAGGACCATCGGGGTCATCGGTATGGGGTATGTCGGCATTCCTGCCGCTGCGCTCTTTGCCGATTCACCTGCATTTGAGCGGGTGTACGGGTTCCAGCGGGACTCGGTATCATCCGGGCACAAGATCGCCATGCTCAACCTGGGCGAGAGCCCGTTGAAAGGTGAGGAGCCGGGGCTTGAGGAGCTCCTAAAAAAGGTTGCCGGCGCCGGGAAGTTTGTCTGCACCTCGGACTTCTCAAAGATCTCGGAACTCGATGCTGTAACGCTTGCCATCCAGACGCCGTTTCTTAACAAGAAGGACCTGCTGCCGGACTTCTCTGCACTCTTCGAGGGTGTGAGGAATGTCGGGCGGTATCTCAAACCGGGGATGCTCGTTGTCCTGGAATCCACCATCACTCCCGGGACCACCACCGGCATTGCCCGGGAGATCCTTGAGCAGGAGTCCGGTCTCCGTGCCGGTGTTGACTTTGCGCTTGCCCATGCACCGGAACGGGTGATGGTCGGCCGGCTTCTCAAAAATATCCGGGAGCATGACCGGATTGTCGGGGGAATTGACGATGCGAGCACAAGTCGTGCGGTGGAGTTGTATTCGCCAATCCTGACGAAAGGAAAGGTCATCCCGATGACCGCGACCGCAGCGGAAGTGACCAAGACGGCTGAGAACACCTTCCGCGACCTCCAGATTGCTGCAATCAATGAGCTTGCGCTGTACTGCGAGGCGATGGGCATCAATGTCTATGATGTCCGTACCGGTGTGGACAGCCTGAAGGGCGAGGGGATCACCCGGGCCCTGCTCTGGCCGGGCGCCGGTGTCGGTGGCCACTGCCTGACCAAGGACACCTTCCACCTTGAGCGGGGCGTGCAGGTGCTTGGCAAAGAGAAGCTCGATTACCCGGCCGGTGAACCTTCGCTGTATGTCCTTGCCCGGCACATCAACGATTTCATGCCCCGGCACATGCTCACCCTGACCCGGC
>JBFYKS010000059.1:0-11816 GCA_041305785.1 Methanoregula sp.
AGGCAACCCCGCGACCCCGGCCGCCCTTGGGGTCAGCTCCGACAACAAGGGGTTTTCCAAGGAGTTCCGGATGCCTCTGCACCTCAACGGAGGCATAGAAACTGTCCATGTCCACATGAAGGATGATCGGATCGGAGGGTTTGTCTGTAACGACCGGAAGCACAGTGGGTTCTGGCGGGGAACATGCGGCACACATCATCCCATGACCCCCTGCGTGGAAAAATCCGAGAGGGTGCACTGCCGCTCGCGGATCATGGTCCGGAGGAGTTCGCCTTCTTCAATGAACCGTTTGACGGGGAGGGTAAAGGTATCCCCGATGTGGGTCAGGGCAGACCTGATGTCCTCGAACTCCGTTGCCGGCTGGTTCATGGCGTTCCTCACATTCTCCCGGACATTGAAGACCCCCATAGGGACGTAACCCGTGTGGGCTTCCCGGAGGATGATCGCCCCTGCCTGCTCCCCTTTTTTAGCAAGCGCTTCCAGCACCGCCATCTTGCAGGAATAGTAGCAGCCGCCGAGCGGCGAATATTCCGTCTTTTTCTTGTGGCCTTCATGGTCCGAGAAGACGAGTTCCTCGTTTCCGAGTACCCGGAGGAAGGCTTCCGACCATTCATACTGCCAACCGGTCGGCATCAGGAGAACCGCATAATTATTGTGAAGGCTTGAGAACTCGTGCACCCGCCAGGTATCGATCACTGAATTCTTCTTAACTTCTGTGAGGAGCCGGTCCGCGATGGTGGAGTCACAGGCAGTGATAGACCAGCGGGTAGGGACAAGATGCCGGCCTTTGCTCCGGCCCATTGTTCCCACGGAGAAGGCTTTCTGGATGTTCGAGAACGGGACACCCCGTTTATGCAGGTCCATGACCGCATCGGCAGCAGGGAGATCGGTGTCGTAGAAGACGGACTCGAGGTTCCGGTGCCACCGTCCACCCGCAGTCTCGAACCGCTCGATCTCCGCACTGGGGCCAAACGGCGTGTGTTCTTCGGAAAAGGAGGTGCCGGACGGAGTGCTGCAAAACGCCACTTCGCTCTCGACGGAAGTGGCAGAGAGGGAGATCTCCTGGAGCTGCTCGACAAAACGCGTGGTGAGATCGGCGGCATCGACCATGCGCTTACCCCGGACAAGACCGAGGCGGAACCCGATGATCTCTTCCTGCGTCTTCTTCTCAGTAATCCAGCTCTCGGGGGAGTCCATGATCGCGGTATCCCCGTGAAAGGGGGTAACGAGCGGGCCGGCAAAAACTTTTGGGTAGTTCCAGCTCCCGATAAAGACCGAAGGGGGCGAACTGCCGTCAAGCTCCCGGTCCATGGATACGGACTGCATGGGCATTGTGGAGGCCGTGAGTTGCCGGAGATATGCGCTCTTGCCGATCATGTCCTTGTAAGAACGGTTCAGCCACCGTTCATTTATACCCGGAACCGTGCAGGGAGAAAGTGAACGCTTAACGGGATTTGCTAAAAAGGAACGGGGGTTACCATGTCCCGTGCCGGATACGAATGAATGATCAGGTCATTGGAGACGACGTCCTGCCCGCAAGGTCAAGAACCGCCTCGCGGATAAGTGCGCCGTCCCAGAAAAGATCGTCGTTGGTCAGGACATTTTGGATACAATTCCCGCTTCCTACGCTGATAACCGGGGGTTCAAGAGCATTGCAGCCCTGTTCCCTGAGTGCGACGACCGCTTCCGGGTTCCGGATATTTATCTCACGATACGAAACACCCTGCTCACGGAGGGCTCCCTTGAGTTCTTCGCATTGCGGATGTTTTTCCTGAGAATATACGATAACTTCAGCCATTCAGTTCCCGTCCCTGTCATCCCCGCCAAATGAGCATCAGGACAGCGGCAGCCGACCGGATCTCTTGCGGGGGATCTCTTTACACAAAAGAGGAACCATACGGGGTATAAATTGGACAGATGGCAATGGTTCAATGGGAAGATACCCGGGGTTCAAAGGTTGCATAGGCAGAATTGCCCGTATGGGGGGAGAGCCTCCGGGCCGGGCGGGCGGCACCGGGTGCGGGACCTGCATCGGGCCTAGTATCCGCCAAATGCTCCCCAGATGGCGAAGATGAACTCCATGGCGATCAGGACGATGATGATCCACTCAAGAAAGTTCGAGTGCTGGATCCGGACTTCGTCCGAGAGCATCGAATAGTTCCCCTGGATGACCTCGATCTTCCGGCTCACACTCTCGCTCCACTGACGGCTCCGGAGCACGATTAATGCCGTGGCATAGACCCGGGCATAGTAGATATCCTCGGTGACCTTGATCAGGTTGTCAACCTTCTCGATAGTCTCGGAGATGCCCGCCGATGTCTCCATGAGCCGTGCCATGATCGCATGGTACTGGCGGCCCCTGCTGAAAGAGGAGAGACGGTCGGCCCGCTCGATCTCATCGTACATCTTCTCCATCTCACGGGTCAGTTCCTCATCATAGTTGCGGAGTTCCAGCACCTGCACGTTGGCAAACTCAATCAGGTCGATGAGGTCGGTCGGGCTCTCAGGGTTGCAGATGAGGGCCGAATCCCACGAGAGGATGGTGAGATCGTCAGTGGTATAACTGAGGGAGTTCTTGATGATCTCTTCGCGCATCTGGGGTGAGATGTTGACCTTCTCCCCAATCAGCAGGGGAACCGGATCCACCGCATCGTTCCGGCGGTCGGTAACATAGATCGAATAATCCTCATAAAAGTCCGGGTTAATGGCGAAATTTTTGATGTGCGGCCGGACGATCTCGGCTAAGGTTTTGAGGTACTGCACGTAGAAATCCGAGAGCCCTTCCTGGCCAGCGAAGAGGAACGCGATCTCCTCGAGCGCTGCAAGATCCGCATTCTCGTTCTCATACACCAGACAGAAACTTATTGCCCCGATATCGAAGACCCGTGCCTGGACCGAGAACTCGAACTGCCGGCCTTCACGCTCAACCCGTATCGGGTTCATCTGGATCATCAGCGGCGGGTCTTCAAGCATGATGGACTTGGGTTTGACCCTGACAAAACTCGTCCGCGCGGTAAAATAATTCTGGGCAAGCGCTTTCTCGAGCCAGTCGAGATCGATCTCCCGCCCTATGTCATATATCCGGTAATACCGGAGCGTTATCATCTCTCATCCTCCCAAAAAACCAGTGTTCCGGTGCCTGCAGTAATGATGAACCATGAAGATGATAAATCATTGCAGTCCACCGGCGGGAGAGGGGGGTTCACCCACGCGTAATTAAAAAAAACAGCGATTACCGTTTCCCGCCAGCACAACCCCGAGGGTCACCGCGTGAAGGTTGTCACCAGCTCGGTTTTTGCGATCGTATGACCGTCAAGCGCCCAATCTATAGATTCCCGGTTGGCAGTTGGCTGCGCGATATCCATATCCACAGCATAGAGGGAAAAGACATAGCGGTGGGTGGACCCGATCGGCGGGCAAACCGGGTAATACCCCCGGGACCCGGCGCTCGAATCACCCTGTTGGGCCCCGTTTGCAAGAACCTTGGCATTGGTCTGGGCGGGGCCAAGGCTTCCCTGTTTTGGGGGAATATTATAGAGGATCCAGTGGGTGAACGTTCCTGCGGGGGCATCGGGATCATCAAGGATCAGGACGAGACTTTTGGTACCTTCCGGGATCCCGTCCCATGCAACACCGGGTGATTCGCTGGCACCTTTGCAGGTGTTGATATCCGGAAGTTGCGAGCCGGAGGTGAGATCGCCGACCTTCAGCGTCAGGGAATTTGCGCCACGGTCAGCACTTGCGGACGGTGTCGTTGCTGACGAGGCAGCGGCAGCCGGCTCCGGTGCAGGATCGGCAGGGGTGGACGGTGACGTGCACCCGGACAGTATGACCAGGAGAATCATAAGTGAGATGAAGAGAGTGCCCGAAAATCGTTGCATACGGGAAATCGGGTTTTTTTTAAAGATAAGCATGACGGTATGGTCCCAGCTCGTCCAAAAAGGATTCCCCACGAGGGATAGCCGATCAGGACAGGATAATTCCGCTAGGGATCCCAGGCCGGTTTCTTGGTGGGTCGGGCAGGAGTGTTCCCGATAATACCCATAAAACGAGGACACGAATCTCCTGAACCCGATAATTACGGGTGGCAAAAAACCAACCCGGTGTTACCCCCAAACTACCCCAACGGGGATCTTCTCGCGGTTTGAGAACAGGTACTACGAAAACCACCCGGAATCATCCGGCCCGCGTAACGAGCCGGGGGTCGTCCGCTGCAAGGCCAAGCGCAAGATTTGCACTCGTCTCCTTATCCTTGATCTCGAGCATAAGATCGAAGTCTGATGGCCGGGAGTTGTTAAGGAACAAAGAGAAATCCACGGGTACGATGTGCTCCGCATGCGCACCCGGGCGCTTTCCTTCCTGCTGGGAACTGTAATCCACCATGGGGATACCGTCGTGCTCTGCCCAGGTTTTTGCCAGGATTGAAAGGGCAGCCCCAACCGGTTCGCCCTGATTGTTCAGGGAGTGGTGAAAGGTATCAAGGATGACCGGAATACCCGTACGCTCGTGAATATTCCGGCAGTCGGCAACGGAGTAGAGCCGTTCATCGTTCTCGATGACGAGCCGTGCCCGTATCTTCTGGTCCAGCCGCGAGTAATTCATTACAAACCGGTCCATGCTGGCCTCCTTGTTGCCATACACACCCCCGACGTGGACCTGCACTTTTGCCGTCCGGTCAAGCCCCATCAGGTCGAGAACCGAGGACTGGTATGCCAGTTCATCGATACTCCGCTCAAGCACACCCCGGTCCGGCGCATTGAGAAGGACAAACTGGTCCGGGTGCATCGAGATCCGGAAACCGTGTTTTTTACAATAGTCGCCCAGATCGCAGAATATCTCGGCAAACTGTTCCTGCCAGGGGTACGTGCAGATCTCATGGGAGGCAAACGGGACAAGGTCTGAGGTTATCCGGAAGAAGAGGAGCCCGTGCTCCACGTTATACAAAAGGATCTTCTGCAAGCAGGAAAGGTTGGCCGCGATCGTTTTTTCGAGACGTTCTTCGGTATAGGACGCCAGCCGGAAGGTCTTCGATGGCGTGCACCCGATCGAGCGGTTGATACAGGGGTAGCCGATGCGCATAGAGGGTAATCCTGACAGGTTTTTTTAAGGTGACTGTACACGGATCAGCCGGTCTTTTTAAGATCCAGGGCCGCCGAGTTCATGCAGTAGCGTTTGCCGGAGGGTGGGGGGCCATCATCGAAGACATGGCCAAGGTGCGCCCCGCAGCGGGAGCAGAGCACCTCAACGCGGATCATCCCGCCGCTCCGATCAGCGTGCGTACGGATGTTGAGGGGCGATACCGGTGCAGAGAAACTGGGCCAGCCGGTGCCGGAGTCAAACTTTTCTCCTGAAGTGAAGAGATCCGTCCCGCAACAGGCACACCGGTAGATGCCGGCCTCTTTTGTGGCATGATATTTCCCAAAAAAAGCATACTCGGTCCCTTTCTTCCGGGCAACGTCATACTGGATTGGTGTGAGCCGTGCCTGCCATTCTTCTTCAGTCAACTGGATAAGTGAAACGTTTTCCACCATCCCCGTTTCTACCCTGAACAGGGGGATAGATTTCATACCGGTGTTCTCTGAAGGGTTCTTCATTTATGATCCCTGACGAATACTCAGGATGTCTGGATAATAGACCTTTGTATCGTGCAGATCAAAAACCGGCTAAAGGCCAAAGAACCCCAGGATCCGGGTCCGGGCCTCCTTATGAAAGACCCGTGCCCCCTCTTTCATGTTCCGGACATCCTCAACCGTGTAGAGGATATCGGGATACCGGGTTGACAGGATCCCGAGCAGGCGGGCAAGTTCTGTCCGCGGAACGATCATGAAGATGATACTCACCGTTGATGAGAAACTGCCGGATCCCTCGATCCGGGTCATGCCAAAACCCAAAGTTGACAGGTCTGTTATCATCGGTTGTGGATCTCCCGGGGTGATGAGCCGGACAATGACGTGTCCGAGCGAGATCATCCGCTCAATCTCCATGCCCAGCAGGGTTCCAATACCATATCCTGCAAGGTAGGCAAACAGGTTCCAGAAATCCATAAGATTGGTCAGGACAAGACCGGTTGAGAGCAGCCATATCCCGGTCTTGGCAATACCGATCCAGGAAGAAAGGTTTGCATGACCGCGGTTGACATAGATGGTCCTGACGGTCTCAAGACTCGTTTCCACGATCCGGGCAACAAGGATGAGCAGCGGTATTGCTGCAGGTCCCAACAGATCAAGCCCGATTTCTTCTCACTCCTGACCTGAGTAATTGTTGGGGGTATCTTGAATAGTTTGCGTAAACACCGGGAAATTTTTTGCCGTGAGAGCGAGATAAAAATTACCCGGGGGTTTTCTATCGGCCAGAAAAAAGGGGTCCTGCTTTATCATTCATCACAGAGAAACTGGTTGAGACAACGGAGCGGGAAGATGGCGTTTTTGTGCCAGATGTGCGGGGAGTGCTGCAGCACCATGGGGGAGATCATCAGCATCCTCGAACAGACAGGAAGCACCACCTTCAGGATCGGGTACTCGGCTACGCTGGAGGAGCGGGTCGTGACGCTCGACCCTGACAAGCAGGACCTCTTCTTTACCGCTCGTCCCAAAACATCGCTGGCATGCCCGTTCTTACGGGAGCAGGGTCCGGGAAGGCTCATCTGCACGGTCCATCAGTCCCGGCCAGAACTGTGCCGGCAATACTCCTGCTTCCGCATCCTGATCCTTGATGCTGAGGGTTGCCGGGTGGGGCGGGTGATGGATAAAAGCCGTCATTTCACGACAACTGACCCCCGCCTTCATGCAATCTGGCAGACAAAATGCAGGCTTGAGGATATTCCGGACGAGGAAGAGTGGGAGCGGGAAGTTGAAGAGATCCTGAGCCGCGCCGGATACCGCGTAATCCGGTAAACCCCATGATCTGCGATTGGGAAGATCAGGCCAAATCCTGGGGCAATTCCAAAGAGAGAACCTACCAGAAAAACAGGAAACCAAAATGTTTCGAACATGGGTGATGAAAATCCAGTTCCTGTAAAAAAATATTTTAAACGGGCAGTGAATGCTGTTTTTTTAACGATGATCCGGCTCATAAGACCGGTCGGGATCAGTACGCCTTTGGAAAGGCGGGCATCTGCCGGCTCAACGCAACGATGTCCCCGGCATGTTCCAGAAGCCCGGCAAGATAATGTTGTACCCATTCCTCGTTTTCATATTCAGCAAACGGGCGGTAAGAGCCCTGGACGGTGCCGTTCTCCTTGTCGAACCGCAGGAGCCCGAGCGGCGCCCCGCCATTCTTCACATGCTGGTTGAGTTGCTCGAGAGCGTGCTTCTGGGAACTGAAGACAAATTTCGGTTCTGTCTCAAAACCGACCACGATTGCGACGAGCCAGGCGTCTTTTGCTTCTTCACGCATTTCGTTGAAAAGGTCTGAGGTCTTCCGCATGATTACTCAAAAAGGTGGTTGGCGGGGGGATAGTTAATTGTTGGGATAGAGTGTCGGGAAAATGGCAACGCCCCGCAGTTCATGGCGGTCCCGATTTCACCGATCACGGGCCAAAACCCCCCACTCAACCGTTGCAGCAAATTATCTGCAGAAAAAAATCCAATCCTGTTAATAAAGCCGTCACTTTTTCCGGGTTAAACGGCCTAACCACAGGGATCTGCGTTCAAACTGGTGCGGTTTTACGAATTTAAGTCACTTACTCTTGATTTTGATCTGTTGACTGTGCTGCCTGACACCCGGCCGCAGTCAATCGCACGAGGAGCATATACGATACCGCAATGGCACCCCAGATTCCCCGCTTCCGGGGCATCTCCCGCACACTCCCGCCGCCTTTGTGATATCCACTTTCCCTCTCCTCTGCTGGTATCGGAATAACACGGAGGAAACCACTTGAACCATTTGCATAAAGCCAGATTTTTTCTCTTCCTGGTGCTGGCTGTCGCTCTTTGCATGGTCTGTGCGCCGGTGGCTGCAGTCACCGGCGGGCCGATCATCATCGACCACACCAGCACCCACCTTGACGAGGTCCCCCTGAGCGCGATAGAGAACGCCAAATCGACGCTCCATATAGCCTACGGGCATACCTCGCATGGCAGCCAGATAACGACCGGCATGTCCGGTCTTACCACGTTCACTGGTGCACCCTATGGGGGTACCACGTACACGTGGAACAATGGCGGATCGGGCGGAGCGCTCGACCTCCATGACTACGCAATGTCCGGCGATCTCGGCAACCCGGACCGCACATCCTGGGCAGACCGGACACGGACGTACTTAAACGCCAACCCGGATGTCAACGTCATCATGTGGTCATGGTGCGGGCAGGCCGACACAACCGCGGCCAACATCAACCTGTACCTGAACCTGATGAACCAGCTCGAAACCGAGTACCCGGATGTCACGTTCGTGTACATGACCGGCCACCTGACCGGCACGGGCACGGACGGCAACCTGAACCAGAGGAACGAGCAGATCCGCGCCTACGCGAGGGCCAACAACAAGGTCCTCTTTGACTTTGCCGATATCGAGAGCTACGATCCCGACGGCCTTGTCAACTACATGGCCCTGCTCGCAAACGACAACTGCGACTATGACTCGGACGGCAATGGCAGCCGTGACAGGAACTGGGCGATAGACTGGCAGAATGCCCACCCCGGTGAATGGTACAGCTGCAGCGCAGCGCACAGCCAGCCGCTGAATGCCAACCAGAAGGCCTATGCGGTGTGGCACATGTTCGCCCGCATCGCCGGTTGGGACGGCAACCCGGTTGTCGAAGAGCCGGTTGCCCTGCCAGGCCAGAGCGGTATTCCCACCGATCCCGATAATGACGGGCTCTTTGAGGATCTCAACGCGAACGGCCGTACCGATTTCGCCGACGTCACCCTCTTCTTTGAACAGATGGAGTGGGTAGCGGCAAACGA
Organism: Methanoregula sp.; assembly: GCA_041305785.1. Taxonomy (GTDB): domain Archaea; phylum Halobacteriota; class Methanomicrobia; order Methanomicrobiales; family Methanospirillaceae; genus Methanoregula. The sequence continues at coordinate 8,907 of JBFYKS010000059.1, forward strand.
GCCGGTTGCGCTCTTTGACTTCAATGGCAACGGGCGGATTGACTTTGCGGACATATCGTCACTCTTTGGCGAGGTCTGATAGCCATGATGTATGTACAGCAGTCAAAAACATCACGTACGCTCCGTGTGATCCTTGGAGCCTGCATCCTGCTGGCGCTGGCATGCATACCTGCATCCGCTGATGACGGCCCTGCCGGATCTTCCATCGAACCCGGAAGCATCAGGGTTGCGGGCGACGACACGACCACAAGCCCCATGCGCCTTGCAGCAGCAGGCGACTCCGCATCCACGACAGCACCCGACCTGCTCTGGAAGTTTGCTGTCTTCTGGGACGGGGACTTCTATGGGAAGGCTGCTATCCCGGCCGTTGACGGCGGCTACCTGATCGCGGGCGAGTCCCGCGAGGGCGGCACCGAAGAGTCGGCGCAGGGCGCAGCAATCGTCCTTGAAGAGCCGGTCAACGGGAACACCACGTGGAAATGGGCATGGCTTTATGGAACCGACGGCACCTTTGACACGTTCACTGATGCAGTTGCCGATACGGACGGCTATGTCTTTGTCGGAGGCTCGCGGGCGTTCAACCCGCCACAGACCGACGGCTGGCTCCTCCACACCGCAGCCGACGGATACGATGGCACGCCCAGTGCCTACTGGCAGCGCTCCTGGCCCGGGGCAGAAAGCCAGTACGCCGACCAGTTCAATGCCGTTGTCCGCACAAGCGACGGCGGCTTTGCATCTGCCGGCATCACCGGGTCCTACCACCCGGACACGACCACCAGCGATGCCTGGCTGATCCGGATCGACAGCACCGGCACGACCACCGGCTCCGGCGCCTATGACGGCACCGTGCCAAAGTCCGCCGAGAGCATCCGACAGACTTCTGATGGCGGCTTCATCCTTGCGGGCACAAGCACCCCAGCGGGCGGCTCAGCAACGAAACTCCTGCTCGTCCGGCTCAATGCCGACAACAGCATCGCGTGGCAGCAGGAGTTTGGCAGCAACCCGGAGAATGGGGCATACGATGTCCGGCAGACGTCCGACGGCGGCTTCATTGCTGCCGGGTACACGGTCGATGCATCGGGCCACCGCTCGATGTACCTTGTCCGGACCGATAGCCGCGGCAGCCTGATATGGGAATCAACCCCGGCTTCGTCCCGCCCGTCCGCGGACGGCCGCGGCGTTGTCGAGACCGATGAGGGCGGCTTCATGGTCGCTGGTTCTTCCGCTGGAGCGCTCGTTGTCAAAGTTGACAGCACGGGCAGCACCGTCTGGGAGAACGTGTACGTTCCCCAGTATCCTGACTCGACCGTTGCCTCGCTTGAACGGACACCGGACGGGGGGTTCCTGATCAGCGGGACCCGGATCCAGAGTGATGAGCCCAACCCCGGGTTCTCCATCATGAAACTCGGGCCCGAGAAGACCGTCCAGAATCCGGTTACCCTGCCGGGCATGACCAGCCCGCCAACCGATACGGACAATGACGGCCTGTATGAAGACCTCAACGGGAACGGCCGTACCGATTTTGCCGACGTCACCCTCTTCTTTGAACAGATGGAGTGGGTAGCGGCAAACGAGCCGGTTGCGCTCTTTGACTTCAACGGCAACGGCCGCATCGACTTTGCCGACATATCGGCGCTCTTTACGGAGATATGATCGCTATGGAACACCACCACTCAATCGTCCGGCTCATTCCGGTCCTCCTCCTGCTCGTCCTTATTCCGGGCGTGCAGGCAGCGGAAACCTACGGGTACGTTACCCAGTGGGGATCCACCGGAACCGGTGACGGCCAGTTCCAGATGCCGGTCGGGATCGCCATCGATGATGCCGGCTCGGTCTATGTTGCCGATGGCGAGAACAACCGCGTCCAGAAGTTTACACCCGACGGGACCTTTGTCACAAAATGGGGATCCGGGGGCACGGGCAACGGCCAGTTCTTTATGCCCTTTGGCATTGCCCTTGACAGCAGTGGCAATGTCCTTGTCACGGACAACAACAACCACCGGGTCCAGAAATTCGCACCCGACGGCGCATACCTTGCGAAGTTCGCGTCGGCAGGAACCGGCAACGGTTCGCTCTACTACCCGTGGGGCATCGTTTCCGACCCGGCCGGTACCCTGTACGTTGTCGACAACAGCAACCACCGGATCCAGAAGTTCGATGCAACCGGAACCTTCCTTTCAGCCTGGGGAACGCAGGGATCGGCGAACGGCCAGTTCCGCTTCCCGGCAGGAATTGCGCTGGATTCAGCCGGCAGCATCTACGTTGTCGACACGTGGAACCACCGGGTCCAGAAGTTTGCTCCTGACGGCACCTTCCTCAGCACCTGGGGAACCGGCGGGTCCGGCAGTGGGCAGTTTAACTACCCTGGCGGGATCGCGATCGATTTGGAGGACAATGTCTTTGTCACCGACACGATGAACCACCGGGTCCAGAAGTTCGCAGCTGATGGCACCTTTATCACGGATTGGGGCGGCCTTGGTTCCGCAAACGGGCAGTTCGATGCCCCGACAGGAATTGCGATCGACACTGCCGGCAACATCTATGTCGGCGACGGCCAGCACAACCGCGTCCAGAAGTTTTCTCTTCAGCCGCAGGTGCTGCCACTGCCCGGCATGAGCTCCGCACCAACCGATCCTGATGGTGATGGTCTTTACGAAGACCTGAACGGGAACGGCAGGGCGGATTTTGCCGACGTCACGCTGTTCTTCACCCACATGGAATGGATCGCAGACCACGAACCGGTTCCGGCATTTGATCTGAACGGGAACGGCCGTATCGACTATAACGACATTGCGAAACTTTTCGAGGAGTTATAACTATGAATACAAAAATGAACAGCAGCGGATCGATGAATGGCTTAGTTGCCCTTCTCGTGACGCTTGTACTCCTTGCCGCACTGGTCCTGCCGGT
>JBFYKS010000060.1:0-6422 GCA_041305785.1 Methanoregula sp.
TGTATACATCGCAGATACCCTTAATTGGAGGATCCAGAAGTTTAATTCTGACGGGACATACATCACCCAATGGGGAACGCAGGGTTGGAGGCAAGGCCAATTTTACAATATCGAGCGGATCGCATCAGACACATCGGGCTATATTTATGCCACGGATGGCTCCAACCATCGTGTCCAGAAGTTCACACCTGACGGTACATATATCACGCAACTGGGGGGAGAGCAAGGTACCGATAACGATCATTTATATTTGCCATCTGGTGTCGCAGTTGATGCTTCGGGGAATTTGTATGTTATAGAACCTACCTCCAGCCTTAGTTGGATAAAAAAATATAAACCGGTGGCAGAGCCGGAGGTGTTCACGTTTTCAACAACTGAAGTACTGGAATCCCCGAATGCAGATTATCGATCCGGTTTCATTACCAGTCAGAACGTTGAACGGTGGCTTGGCGATAAGGCCGGGTGGAAACTCATCTTCAACAAGAGCTGGTCTTCCGTGACCAAAGCCGATTTCGGGACGGACGGAGAGGGCCTGAACGATGCGACATTCCACTGGCATACGGGCCACGGGGCGAAAAACCGGGATACGGGCGATACCTTCCTCGGGTTACAGGATTTCGAAGGCAGTTATGTAAGTACGTCCGATGTCGATGGAAAATGGGGCGGTAAGAATAAATGGACCGTTCTGGTCTCCTGCGAGGTACTATCTGATCAGAACTGGGGGAAAGCCATGTCTACGTCGCACGGTATCTTCGGGTTTAATTCGTCGAGCGTCAATGACCCGAGATTGCCCCCGGCGTTTTTCCATTATGCAATGGATGAGAAATGGACGCTCTATAACTCATGGCGTACTGCAACGAAAGAAGTGCTTGGCGATACAAAAATCTGCACGGAATACATCTGGAAAGATGGTAAACCTGTTGCCGATTATGTGAATGGAACAAATATTTCCATTTCCGCAGGTGTGTTGTTTAAGACCCCTGAACAGTTGAACAATGACCATCTGCCCGGATACGGGATGGTCGAACCAGATGGGGATCCCGATATTCATGGAGCTATCCCAATGTTCTGGGATTGCTCCAAAAAAGAGGTGTGATGATGAAATCTGCAATGAAATTAATTCTGATCTTAACAGTAACCTGTGCTCTGCTAATCGGTGGATTGTTCATTGGCCTGATTATTCCCTCAACTGATCATAGTAACGAGGATAATCCTTCACTATCCCCGATCAATACCACGATCCCCGGAGAAAAAATCCAAGGGTATGTGGGCGTTTTCGGCAACATCACCATAGATTCGGAATATACTCCTGATTCCCCTGCGACGTTCCCTATTTACCAGGGTGTCCAGAAAGATGGGGATAATTTTGAGTATCTCCTTCAGAATCTTGGACAAATCAGGGATAATGTTACTTCGGTTGCGGATGCTGATCAGGTAGCCCGAAGGATTATGGAACAATACGGGGGTATTCCCGCTGATGCGATATTCGAGGGTGCCGAGACAACTTATGCTGAATATATTAATTATACTTCAGATACGGTTGAATGGAAAAAGCCCGTATCAACAGAAGTCTCCTATTTCCAGCTGGTTAACGACAGGGGTGTCATTGGTGAGCGTAACAGAATTCGTCTCGAACTCGGAGAAAATGACGAACTGTTGTATATTCACAAAGTCTGGAGGACGTACACCTACATAGGGGACGTGCCGATTATCTCACTGGACACAGCGATCCGGAAACTTCAGGCCGGGGAGACCTTGCTGACATACGTCGATGAGAAGCAGGATGTGAAGATCACCGTAATGAGTATTGATTACTACGCAAAAAATGTTGGAAATAATGAGACCCTGCTGGAACCGGTCTGGTCATTCTATGGGATTACCAGTTCCGGCAATTCTGTAGTTTTACGCGTCTACGCCCGGCAGTTCGCCAACTTCACCGCAACACCAACCTCCGGCAAAACCCCGCTGACCGTTAATTTCACAGACACTTCCGACACCTCGCCAATCCAATGGCTGTGGAACTTCGGCGACGGTACTAACTCTACCGACCAGAACCCGGTGCATATTTACACAACCGCCGGCACCTACAACGTAACGCTCCGGGCATGGAACGATCTCGGCAGTGACACGATAGAAAAAGCCGGGTACATCACCGTCCGCGACCCGGCAGCCCCGGTCGCGAACTTCACCGGGACTCCGGCCACCGGCTCCGCTCCGTTGAGTGTCACATTCAACGACACCTCAATAAACGCACCGACCGGCTGGCTCTGGGCATTTGGTGACAGCACCAACGCCACGGAGCAGAACCCAGTGCACATGTATTCCACACCGGGCAACTACACCGTCTCGCTGAACGTGACCAACGAGGATGGGACAAATTCGATCACTAAACCGGATTACATCACGGTCACGAACCTTCCGCCGACTACCATCACCACACAGCCGACCACGACCGCGACTACTACCGTCACGACAACGGTAACGACAACAACGACAACAGCTACTCCGACTCCCACGAAGACGCACGCGCCGCTGTCGCCGGTCGTGCCGGTGGCCGGCATCCTGATCATCGGAATGTTCGCTGCACTCCGGCGGAAGAAAGACCGGTAACAGGACAGTTCATTTTATTTTTTTCTCGATACAAAACCAAGAGCAAAAACCATGCGAATCGAACAGGTGAATTATCTTTCAGATGAGGAATACAGACTCGTTACCATTCTCCGGGATCTGGGATTCAAAAAGATGACTGCCTGTGTGCTGGTGTACCTTGCCAATGTCAAAGAAACATCATCCCGCAATATCGAACGCGGCACAGGTCTCCGGCAACCGGAAGTCAGCCTTGCGATGAAAGAACTGGAGAAGAGGGGCTGGGTTGCGGAGCGGGAACGGGAGAATACCGGCCGGGGCCGGAAGACGAAAATTTTTTGGCTCGCAAAACCGTTTGCAGGGATCGCTGCCGAGATCGAAAACGAGAACCGAAAGGAGGCGGAGAACGACCTCCAACTGATCCGGAGGATGCGGGATTGTCCCTTGAACGAATAAAAGCGGGTACTAATCCATCTCGCAAAGCAGGCTGGTTTTCATGAAGCGTGGATTTTTTTTATATCATTATTCCGGACAATAATCATTCATACCAGCCTCAAGACGAAGATTTAGAATCCTGACGTTTCAGGGAAAATTGGATTCTCCGGAAGATTATTCACAATATTATCTACAAATTCTTCTTCCTGCCGCTCGCGTCCCGCAGGTAATGCCCAAACTCGCTCTTTAAGAGGATGTCGCCCTGAAAGACCGGGCCGTCCCGGCAGACCCGGAGACCGGACGGGTCGATGCAGCACGAACCGCAGACACCGACCCCGCATTTCATGTACCGGTGGAGCGAGAATTCGGTCTTATGGGCAAGCCCTTTCTCCGCAACTTTGGTGAGCACGGATCGCATCATGACTTCCGGACCGCAGACCGCGATCCGGTCGTAGGCGGCAAGGTTGAGGTCATCCATCAGCGCCGTGACAAACCCATGGTGGCCGAGCGACCCGTCATCGGTAGCGATCAGGACATCGGTGCACTCGTCGAGCTGGTCGAGGAAGAGGAGTTCGTTCTCGGTGCGGGCCCCAAGCAGGAGCGTCATGACACTGTCGGCCCGGGCGAGCGGGAGGATCGGGGCGGCACCAAGGCCGCCGGCAATGGCAAGGACCTTCTCAGCTTTGGTAAACCCGTTGCCGAACGGTCCGCGGACCCCGATCTTTTGGCCGGGCTCCATCTCAAAGAGCGCGGCCGTGGCATCCCCGACTTTCTGGACCGTGATGCTGTTTGCCGAAGAGAGTGCCATGGGAATCTCGTCAACGCCCGGCACCCAGACCATCACAAACTGCCCCGGCTGGAAATCGAACGATGCGTCAAAGAAGAACGTGCGAATGAGCGAAGTCTCCCTCTTTACCCGCTGAATGGTTGTGGCAACCGGGAGCGTATCAGTCATGGGCACACCCCACGATCTCCTGCGGGCGCACGCCATCTTTTTGATAGAGCTCCTTTTTGATATTCTCAAATACCTGCACGTCGCCATGAACAGCACTGCCGATCTCCACGGCCTGTGCCCCGGCCATCATCATCTCGATCACGTTATCTGCCGTAGCAATTCCCCCGCATCCCACGATCGGGATCTTCACGGCCTCATAGAGTTCGTACACGCACCGGACCGCGATCGGAAAGACCGCCGGGCCCGAGAGCCCGCCGTACCGGTTGCCGAGCACCGGGCGGCGAAGTCCGGTGGAGATCCGCATGGCTTTGACCGTGTTTACCGCTACGATTGCAGTTGCCCCGCCCTTCTCGGCAGCCCGGCCGATAGCCGTGATGTCGGTCACGTTCGGGGTCAGTTTCACCCACGTGGGGGCCCCGGATTTGCTGACAGCCCGCGTGCAGGCTTCGACCAGCGCCGGGTCGCTCCCGATAGCCGCCCCGTATCCTTCCGCGTGCGGGCAGGAGAGGTTGAGCTCGAAGCCGGCAACTTTTCCGGAAAACCAGCCGGCAACTTCAGAGAACTCATCCGGCGTGCCGCCAAAGATGCTGGCAATCACCGGTTTTTCATGAAGACCGGCGATCTCCTCAACGAACTCCTGCGAGGGGTTGGGGAGCCCCATCGCGTTCAGGAGACCATCTTTGAGCACGACGAGGCAGGGCCCCGCGTGCCCGTTCTTGGGTTGCGGGCCAATGGACTTGGTCACCACCCCGCCCGCTCCAAGAAGCAGCATGCGCGAGAGGGACGCGCCGGTGGTGCCCAGGATGCCGGCTGCCAGCAGCAGGTGATTATCCAGGGTGATGCCACCAACCGTTACCGGGCCCGGGCTGATCTGTACCATCCATCAGGAAATGGTCGTTATTTATTATTAGCATACCCATATTGGTACCGAGAATGGCGCGCCTTGCAGTTGTTGGAGTAGGAAGGATCGGTGGCGAGGTTGCGCACATGGCAGCAGCGCTTGGGATGGTTGACGAACTGGTCCTGTTCGACAGCGTCCCGGAGCTCTTAAAAGCGCAGGTCCTCGATCTCCAGCATACCGGCCTCGATGTGACCATCAGCACGGATAAAAAGGATGTCCGGGATGCAGACATCTGCCTCTTTGCAGCCGGTCTCCCGCGAACCCCCCTTGTCCGGACCCGCGCCGATCTTCTGGGCGCAAACATGCCGGCCACCAACGACTGTATGGGGCTGCTTTCTGGTTTTTCCGGGATCCTGATTACCGTCACAAACCCGATGGATGTCAACAATTACCATCTTTCGCAGAAGACCTGCCTCCCCCGGGAGCGCTGCATCGGGTTTGGCGGCCAGCTGGACAGTGCCCGGTTTGGTATCGCGCTCCGGAACCGGAATATCCGCGGGACCCCGTATGTCCTTGGGGAGCATGGCGAGAACCAGGTACCGGTCTTCTCCCGGCTTGCAGATCCGGTGCCCGAACCCGTGCGGAACGAGATCCTGGCCGGGCTCCGCGGGGCAAGCATGGAGGTCATCAAAGGCAAAGGCGGAACCGTCTTTGGTCCTGCGCTGCACATCACCTCCCTCATGCGGATGATCATTACCGATGCACGGGAACTTACGGTCTGCTCTGCGGTCCTTGACGGGGAATACGGTCAGTCCGGCTGTTCGCTTGGCGTGCCGGTCCGGATCGGGAGGCAGGGGATCCTTGCAATCGAGGAGTGGGAGCTTGACGACTGGGAGACAGAGCGGATGAACACGGCAGGGGCGTTTGTCCGCGATCTTGCCAAAAAGGCAGGGAGCCGATCATGACCTCCCAGTCCATCCGGCCGGAAGCCTGCAGTGCCGGGCCGTGCACGCTCGACTCGTTCTCCGGCCACCGCATCGCCATCAACCAGGTGGAGTACAGCAATTCACCGGACGGCCCGGTCATCCATATCTTTGGCCGGGACGTGCAGGGTAAAGCGGTCCGGATCGATGTGACCGGCTTCAAACCGTACCTGTACGTGCCTGCCGACCAGGCAGAGTCTGTCCCGCTCCCCCCGCAGGCGAGCCTTGAGACCGGAACCACGTACCGCTCGATCCGGGGCGAACCGCTCCGGCGCCTCTACACGGACCGGCCGGGCGATGTCCGGGACGTGCGGGAGCGGTACCGCCACTTCGAGGCCGACATCCCGTTTGCCACCCGGTTCATGATCGACAGCGGGCTCACGGGAGGGATATCGGCCCCGGACATCTCGGTGGACTACCGGGACATTGCCCCGGCCGAGGTGGACGCCCCGGCCCGCACCTGCATCATCGATATCGAGTGCGAGGACGAGCGCGGCTTCCCCGATCCCCAGCGCGACGCGATCACCTGTATCACCTGCCACGATTCGGTCGACAACGATTACACCCCGGTCCTCCTGTTCGGGCCGGGCGCCGCGGGCGAGGTTGCGGCCCGGGAGGCGGA
>JBFYKS010000061.1:0-6770 GCA_041305785.1 Methanoregula sp.
CGATTCCCTAGCGGCAATGCTGGGATACCGGCGTGATGAGCTTAAAGGGGTTCATCTGAAAAATCTCTATGAGAACCCTCGTACCTATGAAGAGATTGGACGGCGGATACAGCAGGACTTGAAAACAACGGGGAAAGCCAGAATTATTACCCGTTTCCGGCACTGCCAGGGTTTTTCGATTGATACCGAGATCCATATCTCCCCGCTTGATGCAGGCAATCTCCACTTCGGCCACATGATCTTTATGTCGGATATTTCCCAAAAAGTATCTGCGGTGCAGGGTGTGAAAAATCCGTCAGGAATCCCGCATCTCGAACTGACCCCGGTGATAGAAGTAGACCAGAACGGGAAGATTACGTATTACAACGATGCTGCCATCGATGCAATGGTCAGGCACGGGAACCGCGGGTCGCTTGAGGAGTTCTTCCCGCCCGATCTTCACGAAATCCTTGCATGGATGGATAAGAAGGATACCGGTTCGATCTTCCGGGACGTGACGGTGGGTACAGTTGCCTACCGGATCCATGTTACCCTGAGTGCCAAATTCCGGATTGCGCGGCTATCGGCAGTCCCAAAAAACGGTAGTGATCACCGGTAACGGAAAATGGCGGATCCTTTTTATCTGGAAAAACCTTGTAACGTATTCATACCCTCCATGTCCAGAATAAAAGAACTCCAGGCCCTGGCTCCGGCTCTCGGGCTCGTATTTGTGGCAATGCTCGTCGTGATGTTCCTGTACGAGCTTGCAAAGCAGCTGCTCCACCCGGATATCTCACTCTGGGAATCTCACGCAATCACCATCATCTTCACGAGCGTGATGGCAGTAATCATCGTCTCCATCCCCCTTCGTTCCTTCTATCGTGAAAAACAGAAGAGCGCTTCAGAACTCCGTCTCCGCATCGATGCCGAGGAGAACCTCCGCCAGTCAGAGATGCAGTACCGCTCGTTTGTCGAATCGGTAGAGGATTCGATTTATACTGTGGATCGGGATTGCCGGTATCTCCTCATCAATACACGTCATCTTGCCCGCCGCGGACTCTCCCCCACAACCTATGCCAAAAAACACTACGCGGATTTCCACTCTGCTGAGGAGGCCCGGGTCTTCTCCGATCAGGTGAAAAAAGTCTGTGATACTCAAAGCCCGGTCCAGAATGAATATGAGAAGGACGGGAAGTTCTTTCTCCGGAAACTCAATCCTGTCATCGACTATGAGATAAACGAGGTGATTGCAGTCACGGTCATCTCTTCAGAAATCACTGATCGGAAACTTTCCGAGAAGAGTCTTGAGACCATTAACCGGAAACTCAACCTGATGACCGATATCACCCGTCACGATCTCAGGAACCAGCTCCTGGTCCTTTCATCCTATCTCGCCCTTGCTGAAGAACAGTCCACGGAAGATACCACGAAACGGTACCTGCTGAAAAGTGAGCAGGTGGTTGATACAATCCACGCCCAGATCAATTTTGCCCGCGATTACCAGAAGATCGGGGTTGACCGGCCACAGTGGCAGAACGTCACAGCAACCATCCAGAAGGCAAAAATGCCCTTAAAACTTCCCGGGCTCACGATCGATATCCCCCCAAATATCGAGGTCTATGCAGACCCCCTTCTGGAGAAGGTCTTTTACAATATCCTGGAAAATGCCGTCCGCCATGCCGGCCCGGAGCCAAAGATCCGGTTCAGTGTTAGTGATGAGCCAAACCGCCTTCTCATCATCTGCGAGGATAACGGCCCCGGGATTCAGGAAGTGAACAAGGAGAAGATCTTTCTGAGAGGATTTGGTAAAAACTCCGGTCTGGGGCTCTTCCTGATCCGTGAGATCCTCTCGATTACCGAAATCTCCATCCATGAGGCAGGCACGTTTGGCGATGGTTGCCGGTTCGTGATTGAAATACCGTCCGGTATGTACCGGATCAGAAATTCCGGGTGACCGGTTTTTTTAAATATGAAAATCATTTCCCGGTCTCATCCGCTCATGTTCCTTCTGCTCTTCGCCCGAAGCCAGAGTATTATGAGCAATCCCGGCAAGAACGATACTACCGTTATCACGCGGGATCCCCTGGGAGCGGACGTATATGAAACGCAAGATCATCACCATCGACGAAATAAAATGCACGGGCTGCGGCCAGTGCATCCCTGACTGCCCGGAGGGGGCACTCCAGCTCATTGACGGGAAGGCCCGGCTCGTGAGCGATCTCTTCTGCGACGGGCTCGGTGCCTGTATCGGCACCTGCCCGGAAGGGGCGATCAGCGTCATCGAGCGCGAGGCAGCGCCCTACGATGAACGGGCGGTCATGGAAAAAATTGTCCCGCAAGGGGCCGGTGTTACCAAGGCGCACCTCGAGCACCTGCTGAACCATGGCGAGCGGGGGCTGTACAACGAAGCGATCGAGTACCTGCTGGAGAATATGATCCCGGTCCCCGATCATGACAACTCAGCGGTGCTGAAGAAAGCAGGAAAGGCCGGGGCAGCATCATCCACGGCACCCGGGCAATTGCCTGCATCCTCCCCGCCCGGGCCGGGCCGGAAGCAGCCGTTTGCCTCCTGCCCCGGTTCTGCTGCCCGAAGCATCGACCGGTCGGCCGGTGCCGGCCACCGGGGCCGGGGGCTGCACGCTGGTATGGGGATGCACCAGCCCTCCGGCACAACCGACTCCGCGCTCCGGCAGTGGCCGGTCCAGCTCGCGCTCCTGAACCCGGGTGCCGGGTATTTCGACAACGCCGACCTGCTCATCGCTGCGGACTGCACCCCGTTTGCGTATGCCGGATTTCACGCCGACCTTCTTGCGGGAAAGATCCTCATCATCTTCTGCCCGAAACTCGATCCGGATCTCGAAGCATATATCGACAAACTCGCGGAGATCTTCCGGCACCATGCGATCAAATCCATCACCCTCGCCCGCATGGAGGTGCCCTGCTGCGGCGGTGTCCGGTACGTGGTTGACAAGGCCATGGAGCGGACCGGCGTGCAGGTCCCGGTTAAAGAGAAGGTCGTGACCATCAGCGGCGAGATCCGCTGATCCTGTCCCGGGAATTTTTTTTAGTCTGTCACGGCCGGAATCTTTTTTACACCCTCCATGCCAATGGGAGCCTGAGGATGGATCATGGCGGAATGGGTATGCAGTGTCTGCGGGTACGTGTACGATGAGAAGATAGGCGATGTGGCACACGGGGTGCCGGCCGGGACCGCGTTTGCGGATATTCCGGCGAATTGGACCTGCCCGGTCTGCCGCGCCGGAAAGGAGGCGTTCCGCCCCCTTGCCGCGGCTGACGCCCCTGCCCGTGAGGGCACCACGGTCTCGGATATCATGGCAGCCGAGCTGGTCGCATGGGGGGTCACGGTCGTCTTCGGCCTGCCGGGCACCTCCTCGCTCGGGCTCGTCGAGGCGATCCGGAAGAACCCGAAGATCCGGTATATCGTGGTCCGGCACGAGGCGAACGCATCCATGGCCGCATCGGCCTACCATAAGCTGACCGGGAAGGTCGCGGCCTGCCTGACAATTGCCGGCCCCGGGGCAACCAACCTTGCGACCGGCCTGTACGATGCAAAGGAGGATCATGCCTCGGTCCTCTCGCTCAACGGGCAGGTGGAGACGCAGTACGCGGGAGCTGGCGGCGTGCAGGAGATCGACCAGGACGCGTTCTTCCGGCCGATCACAGTATACAACAACACCGTGTATGAGAAGAAGATGGCCGTCCTCCTCTTAACCCGGGCCCTCAAGTATGCCGTTCTCGACCGGGGCGTTGCCCAGCTCTCGGTCCCGAATAACATCCAGAAGCAGCCCCTCGACGCGCCGTACTGCTCCCGCGAGTCCTGCGTTGCCGGTTTCGATATCATGCCCCCGCCATTGCTGCTCGAACGGGCAGCGGCGGCAATCAACGCGGCAGAGCGACCGGTCATCCTTGCCGGCTGGGGTGCGTTTGCGGCAGCAGCGGAGGTCCTTGCTCTGGCAAAGAAGATCCGATCGCCCATCCTCACCACCTACCGGGCCAAGGGGATCCTTCCCGAGGACAATGAATGGGTGGTCGGCATCCTCGGCAATGTCGGGTCGCCTTTCGCCCGCACCCTAGCAACGGAGTCCGACCTGCTCATCACGCTCGGTGTCGGGTTCTCGAAGTTCACGAACGTGCCGCTCGACCGGCCCATGGTGCAGGTGGACATCGATCCCATCCACCTCATGAAGAACAACAAGACGGCAGGGCTCTTTGGCAACTGCTCGCACGTGCTCCCCGCCCTCATCCCGCTCGTCCGCAAACGGGACGACCCGGGTGCCCTTGAGAACATTGCGGGAATGAAGCGCGAGTGGGACGCGGTGCGGGACCGGGAGGCGGACGCGAAAGCATCTCCGCTCCGGCCGCCGTTCATCATGAAGGTTCTCTCCGATACCTTACCGGAGGACGCGATCATCTCGGTGGACGTGGGCGAGAACCAGTGGTGGTTCGGCCGGAACTTCCGGATGAAGCGGCACCGGTTCGTGATGTCGGGCTACCTTGCGACCATGGGCTTTGGGCTCCCCGGCGCCATCGCGGCAAAGATCGCCTGCCCGGATAAGTCCGTAGTCTGCGTCACGGGCGACGGCGGTTTCTCGCAGGCGATGGGCGACTTTGTTACGGCCGTGAAGTACAACCTCCCCATGGTCGTTGTCGTCTTGAACAACCACGAGCTCGGCATGATCCGGGTCGAGCAGATGATGGAGCGGTACGAGAACTTTGCAACCGATCTTCTGAACCCCGACTTTGCCGCGTACGCGGATGCCTGCGGCGGGGTGGGGATACGGGTGAAGAGTTGCGGAGACCTCGGCCCTGCCCTTCTCCGGGCACTGGCGCTCAACCGGCCGGTTGTCATCGATGTCGAGACCGACGCGAAAAGGTTCTGATACCCGGGCATTCCGGTTTCCCCAGAAAATCAGAATCTATAATCGTTTCCAGAGTTTTTGATGGTTTATTGCGATGCCTGCCGCCGACCAAAAAGGGCGCCCCGCGGCGGCCTCAAATCGGTTCATGTAATGAAATCACCAATGATACCTGCGGCCACATTCCGAATGAATGAAGAATTCAAGGACATTTTCATATTCATTGCCCCCACCGAGTTCATCCATCCCGATGGTCTCGCGACAGGTTTCATAGGATACATTATCGCAACCGCAGCCCGACCTTTGCGCGACGATGGGGGCCTTGCCGCCCCCATGAGGAGCGCAAGGATGCGGGCGAGGACGGTTATATCCAAAGATTCATCCGATTTCCATCGTTCTGATGTGACGCCTCCAGGTCCATGCTTGTTTCGCCACAATTATGATCTGCGGGAGTCCCTGGGACAACAATTCTCCTCAAAAGGGCAGCCCGCACATACCTTTTTTTGCCGGCAGACCAAGATCGATAAAACCAGTTTTTTGAGCGGATCCAATGCCTGCCATGAATGCCCCTGCCTCCAAAGACCTCCAGAAACCCAAAGCCTGCCCCGACGATTCGAAAGCCCCGGGTCCCGATCCCTTCGATCTCGAACGGGTGGAACTCCAGTCCGAGTATATTGTCGTATACGGGCCGGACGGGGTGGTGCTGTACGCAAACCCGGCCATGGTCCGGGCGCTTGGGTATAAGGCGGGGCAGCTCACCGGCACGCCGCTCCTCTCGTATGTTGCAGAAGAGTTTCGGGAAACCATGGCGGCGAACATGGCGGAACGAAAGGAGACCGGCACTGTGCCCCTCTACGAAGCTGCGCTCCGTACGGCTGACGGCAGCCCGCGGTCCGTCATCGTCAAGGGCAAGCCGGTCCTCTTCCGGGGAATGCCCGCGACCCTCCTCTTCTTAATTGACATCACCGAGCGAAAGGCACTCGAGGACCAGCTGGCAGCAAGGGCAAAAGAACTCCAGCAGCTCGTAACCGCGTACCAGCTGGTGAACCGGAAGCTCACGCTCCTCTCCACGATCACAAGGCATGATATCGGCAACCAGCTCACGGTGATCAAAGGATACCTCGGCATCCTTGAGACCGAGCAGGCGGACCCGAAACTTTCGGAGTACTGCACTAAGGCGCTTACCGCTTCCGACCGGATTGTTGCCATGATCCAGTTCACGAGCGAGTATGAGAAGATCGGGATAAGCGCTCCCGTCTGGCAGGATTGCCGGGCGGTTGTGGAAGAAGCCGCATCGCAGGCTCCGCTCGGACAGGTTGCCGTGAGAAACGATATGCCCGCAGCAGTCGAAGTGTATGCCGACCCGCTGATCGTAAAAGTCTTTTACAACCTCATGGATAATGCGGTCCGGTATGGCGGGAAGATTACCACGGTCAGTTTCTCGTTGCAGCAGGAGGGCGAAAACGCGGTCATTGTCTGCGAAGATGACGGCGATGGTGTGCCTGCCGGTGAAAAGGAGCGGATCTTCGAGCGGGGTTTTGGCAAAAACACCGGCCTTGGGCTTGCCCTATCGCGGGAGATTCTGGACATCACCGGAATCTCCTTAAAAGAGACCGGGATGCCGGGCTGGGGCGCACGGTTCGAGATGACGGTGCCCGCCGCAGCATGGCGGCGTGCCGGGCCGTGAGATAACGTTTCCACCCATTTTTTAAGAAAATATGCTCAGGAGAATCGTGCAGGAAAGCGGTTTTGCTCTGGTGAAACACGCATGAACGTGTGTTCACACCCAAATGATGAAAATCGGTTGAAAAAATTTGTTCTCCGGGCGAAAACCTCCAATTCTGACGCTCTGGGGGGCGTCGCCAGGTGGCTCCGCCCCCGCCGCTGGGGCATCCCCCGGTTGCGATGACGCCG
>JBFYKS010000062.1:0-8917 GCA_041305785.1 Methanoregula sp.
CTGGTGTTGTACTTCTTCCTCCCCTCCGGTGAGGGGAGAGGTGGGAGCTGGGTTACCTGGATGGACATCACCCGGCACGACTGGATCCTCTTGCACGATATTGCCAGTTTCGCGTTAGCCGTACTCATCATCATCCACTTCCTTCTGCACTGGAAATTCTTTAAAATGATTACGAAGAAACCGGGCTCGCAGGCAAAGGACGAATGCGCAGCGGAATCATGAGCAGGTTTCCGAGCCCTCCTTTTTATCGGATCAGGTGCCAAGTGGAGCATGAGGTTATCTTGTGAAGATCACTGATGTAACACAGGTTGTGTCCGGCCCAAACCCCCACCATGTTGACGCCCGGAAGATCTATGACACGCAGCATGCGATGGCAGTTGTCATCACGCTCAAACCCGGTGAAGCTCTCAAGAAACACATCACGCCGGTCGATGTCTTCTTCTATGTTCTGGAAGGGACCGGTATTGTAGAGATTGGCGATGAGAAGCAGGTTGTCACAAAGGATATGCTCGTCGAGAGCCCGGCGCGGGTCCCGCACCGATGGTCCAACGAGTCCGGCTCCGTGTTCCGGGTACTTGTGGTCAAGGTGCCAAAACCAACGACTGAGACAAAGCTGCTCTGAAGAGCACCCGCCTACTTTTTTTCTTCACACGGGAAAACGGGGGACGGAATGTCTTTTAATCGCTCTTTCCGGTATCGCTGAACCGGAACGATCCCTTTGGGATATGGATCTCGAATCTGGCCCCTGAACCAAATGTTCCGGTCTCCCGGATCGTCATGCCGGTGATCCCGAGGATCTCACGGGAGAGGAAGAGGCCAAAGCCGGTGTTCTGCCCAAATCCCCGTTCAAAAATCTGTTCCTTGGTCTCAATGGGGACCCCTGCACCATTGTCAACGACCGTTATAATGAGCCCCTCGGGGGCCCTGTTTGTAGAGATCGTGATCCTGGTGAGCTGTTCACCGCCGTACCGGATGGCGTTATCGACAAGATTGTAGAACACTTTTTCAAACATCGGATCCGCAAAAACCTCGAGCCCCGGGCAATCGATCGTGATCGTCACGTTCGGGTCAGTTATCGGCTGGATCGCCCACGAAACAATCGCGTTAACGTTCTGCCATGCCGGTGCGTTCAGTCCCATCTTCTGGTAGTCGCGGGTAAACGAGATCTGCTGATCGATGATCTCGGCTATCCCTTTCTCTTTGGCAACGAAATCGGTCATGGCCGGATCTTTTGTGTAATCGAGGGAGAGTTCAAGATATGTTCTCAGGGCGGTGAGCTGGTTGAGGATGTCATGACGGGTGATGCCCGAGAGGATGTTGAGCTTCTTGTTTGCCTGGTACAGTGCCTCTTCTGCCCGTTTACGCTGGGTGATGTCCCGTGTGATGCCAAGAACCCCGGTGATTGCGTTGTTTTTATCCCGGAGCGGGACCAGCAGCGTGTCATTCCACCGTTCTCCCGAAGGCAGGGGAAGGTTACTCTCGATCTTGAGGGGCTGACCGGATGCAATAACCTTTTTGATAT
Source organism: Methanoregula sp. (assembly GCA_041305785.1). GTDB lineage: Archaea > Halobacteriota > Methanomicrobia > Methanomicrobiales > Methanospirillaceae > Methanoregula. The sequence goes on from JBFYKS010000062.1 coordinate 1,523, forward strand.
TGTCGTTCTGGCGCTCGCTTTCCGGATCCGAAAAGAGGGTAGAACGGGGCTTTCCGATGATCTCCTCCTGTGATTTGCCCACGGCAGCAGCGGCATAGGAGTTCAGGTAGGTAACCCGATCGCTGGTATCGATGATGTAGATAAAATCCTGCGCAGATTCGGCGAGCGTCCGGTACCGTTCCTCGCTCTGCTGGAGCTGGACCCGGGACTCAGCGAGCCGTTCAAACACCGGATCGATCTCGTGCGCAAGGAGGGCGAGTTCATCGGTTCCGGAGTCATCCGGTGTGCCGTTTGAGTCCGGCAGATCCCTTTTCTTTCGCACGGTGTCAATGATGGTATTGAGGCGGGAGAGCACAATACGGTCGATGAAGAGCAGGACAAATACGATGATGAAAACTCCAGCTCCCGCAAGGCCTAAGATGAAGGTAACAATGGTTGCCTGCCCGGACCGGTGGATCGTGCGGGGTTCGGACACCTTGATGTAATAGTTTCCGGGTGCCTGGAGGTCTTCCAATGGAGTATACCCGGTAACCGTATCGGGGCTTTCAGCAATTACCACGACCGGTCTCCCTTGTAACATGCCGGTAATGGGCGTGGCAAGGGTGCGGTCTGAAATGAGCCGGGGGGTCTTTACTATCTCAATGGTGTTGCCGGCCCGTGCCGAGAGCTCTTCGAGGTACCGGTCGTCAAACCACCGGATATAGTGCAGCGACCCTCCCGCCGGCCCTTCGAATGCATCCGTGAGGATCGGGTGGGACGAGACAATGACGGGGCCGCGTGTGGTGTCAAGGATCGTGTAGGTCCCTTCTTCGGATTCGAGGATGGCTGAAGGATCGATGAGGTCCCGGATCTCCGTAATCAGCGATTCCGGAAGCTCCTCGTTCACGTGGAGGCTGGAATTATACCCTTTTGAAAAGACCAGTTCTTTTGTGGTGTTGAATACCAGTACGCCCTGGATGCCGAACCGCTCGAAGAAATCATTGCCGGTGTTCGTCCCGATCCAGTCAGGGTTCTGACCCTGTGCAAAGAGCAGCGTCTCGGTCCATGCGGCATAGTCACGGGTTACGGACTGCAAATTTCTCTGGTCGGTGTTCAGGGAACTCTGTGCCCGCTGGACGGTGGTGATGACTTCCTTCTCTTCGATTGTGCGATAACTCTCCTCCATGGCGATGACAGAGAATGCGGCAACCATGGCGAAGGTGGCAATCAGGGCGATCCCGATTCCGAGCAGCAGTTTTGTCCGGAGGTTCATTTCCGCGTCCTTTTTCCGTTTGGAAATATCTACGTAGTTCTGGATTCAGTATGGTTCCATTTAAATATTTGCATTGATATCACGGAAACGGATTCTCGTAATCCCCCATTTAAAATAATCCGCAGAACACGCAAAACCGGAAAAAATGGTTGAATGGAATGGATCAACCGTTGGCAATCAGCCGCGAGATGTAGTACCGGGCCCAGAGGTAGGCAACCGTACCTCCAAGGATGTCCCCGGCAACGATCCCCCACCAGACTCCGTGTTCCCCCCACCCGAACACGATCCCGAAGAGGTAGGCGAAGACCGCGATGAAAACAAGATTCCGCAGCACGGTGATGACCAGCGAGGTCATACCTTTGCCGGTTGCCTGGAAGACTGCGCCTGACATAACGCCCGGCGGGACGAACGGGTAGAAGAGGCACATGATGGCAAGGAAGGCCGCAATCCCCGGCGCAAGGTGGGCACTGTCGGGAGAGTAGGTGAAGATGGTAGCGATCTGCGGGGCAAAGACGAACGTGATGATGCTGATGACAATCGCGATCGCAATCCCGAGCAGGATCGAGAAGGTGTGGACGATCCGGATCTTCTCAAACTGCCGCGCTCCGTAGGAAGCCCCGGCAACCGAGATGACTGCGGTGGCAATGGCTATCATGGGAATGATTGCAAAGAAGATGACCCGCCATCCTGCGGTATAGACTGCAACGGCATCCGTTCCTGCGGTTGCAACGAGCAGGCCGTTGATGAAGATGGCAAGGACTGACATGAGGAAGAACTCGACACTTGCCGGAAGGCCGACCCCGAGAATGTCCCGCACGGTCTTTTTATCCCACGAGAATGCCGCAAAGGAGAGCGTGACGTAGGTGTCCTTTTTGCCATAGAACCAGTATAAGAGGACACCGGAGACCATGATAAGCGAGAGTATCATTCCCCATGCCGCCCCGGCAATGCCCATGCCGGCTGAGTAAATGAGGATGGGATCAAGAACGATGTTCAGGAGTGACGATGCTCCCATGACATACATTGCCCGTTTTGCATCACCTTCGGCCCGGAGAATTGCGTAGGCGATGTTGGTGAAGAGGATGAGGATCATCCCAAGGAAGATGATCTGCCCGTACTCTGTAGCAAGCCCGGCCGTATCCCCTGCCCCGAAGAGGGCAACAATCGGCCCGGTGAGGAGGATGAGGGGGATGGTTAATACTGCCGAGAGGATGAGGACAAGCAGGATGGCATGTACTGCGGCATTGTCGGCTCCGGCCTTGTCCTTTGCCCCGATACGGCGGGAGATGACCGAAGCGACTCCGGCCCCGAGGCCGTTACTCAGGCCAATGAGGATCATAAAGAGCGGAGTGACGAACCCAACCGCTGCCAGAGCATCCGAACCAAGACCGGCAACCCAGATGGCATTGACGATGTTGTACGTGGACATCAGGAGCATCGCAGCGATCATGGGCCCGGAAAGTTTGATGATGGCCTTCTTCGGGTCGCCCATCAGGAGCGCGATACCGGCGGTGCTGGGAATTTCGGGGCCGGGTGCCGGCTCTGGCCCCGCAGCATCATTCGCAGGCATCGGGGGCATCTCCTTCGCATTGCAAGTTCCGGTGGCTGTTCTCTGCAATGGTGCGGATCAGGGTGTTGAGCGTCTTTTGCTCACTTCCGGTGAGGGTGGCACAGACCTGTTCTTCCCACTCATGGTTGATGGTTTTTAAGAGCGGAGTGATCCGCTCCCCCTTGTCGGTGAGGAAGAGCCGGACCGCCCTCCGGTTCGCAGGGTCAATGATCCTCCGGATATATCCGTTACCCTCGAGTTTTTTTGCGGCCCGGGCTATCGTGCCTTTGTCAAGGTGATAGTGCCGGACCAGCCGGTCCTGCATGATGTTCTGCTCTTTTGCAAGAAGCATCAGGATAGGGATCTGGCCTGCGGAGAGTCCCAGGGGGCGCAGCCGGTCATTGAGGTAGACGAATCTGTTACGGCTTATCAGGGAGACAACCGCCCCAAAGGGAATATCTGCCGGTACGCAGGGTTTCATGTGCACCAGCAAATGTGGTGGGCCGGGAGGATAAATGTTGTCAATGCAACAATAAAATGTGAAAAAACTTTCGGATAAGTGATTGTGGCGGGGGGCAGATGAAGACTAAAAAAAGAAAAAAATCAGATGACCGTGATTGTTGCAGTACCGGAACTCAGTTTCTGGTAGTTCCCGGTCGGATCTGCAAAGGTCATCGTTGCTGCTCCGAGTGTGTATGCCCCCTCTTTGTCTGCAGTGACTTCGTAGGTGACCGAATAGGATTCTCCCGGCGCTATGGGTTTGTCCAGGGTGCCGGTTACCGTCTTTCCGCTGAGACCGCGGGGAAGGTCCGGATCGCGAATCTCAATATCTGAGATACTGTCCGGAAGGTTGTTTTTCACCGTCAGGGTTACGACCGATTTCTTCCCGACAATGATCCGGGTCGGCGACGCAGTCTTGGTTATCTGGACAACCTCCGTGCCTTTGCCTTCGAGCCTGATGGGGTTGACGATGATGGGTGCCGCTTTGTAGAACTCAATATCGCTCGGGTTGGTATACTGGGCAGCGACCTCGTCCCCGATATTCTCAATCACGATCTCGTTTGGCGCGCCCCGGTACACCAGATCGGAGACCTCGAACTTATAATTATAAGGATTGCCTTCGATGATATGGTCGATATGCTGCGTGTTTGCATACCACGAAAAGTCCGGGGAGAAGAACAGGTACCATGCTGACATGTTCTGGCTGTAGTACGTTGTCTTGAAGTTGTCGATGTTATACGTGAAGTTCAGTTTCTTGTTAACGAGCCGCTCACTGCCAATCTCCTTGTCGTTCACGCGGACTCGCATGAACGAACGTCCGCCGCCGGGCTTCTCGGAATTCGCCCGGACGGTCATGGTGAGATAGACTTCAGAGGATGTCGGGGAGTCAAGGGTTACTTTGACCTCCTCGCCATAGGGTGCCGTAACGGTCTGGACCGATTGGGTATTCGGTGTGGTGGGCAGGGAGGTGGTGGTCCTGTTATCCGTACATCCTGCCCCAGTTAATGCCAGAATCAGGAGGAAGGCCAGAAGGCCCGGAAATAAAAATCTTTTCATAATATCATCCGATTAACCAAATTTCAAACTGCTAATATTTAGATTTAATTATTTGATCTTTTGGAAAGTGGGTGCCAGATAAAACGGGAAAGATACTGGTACCTTGTAGAGATCTGGAATTGTACATGGTGATCGCGGGTTTTGTAGCCGTGCATATTCTCCTGGACGATCACCTGCAGTTTCAGAAAAACTGCGATAACCAGGCTTTACGGATTAACCGGGTCGCTATCCCTTTTTATCTCCGCGCGAAACAGGACTAGTACAGATGGACAAGATCCCCCTTGAGATGAACGGTGAGGAATCCCCGATCAAATTCCGGGACTGCTTCTCCGTGCGCTATATCCAGTCCGCGGCACTCCTGTGCCGGCTTGGTTTTTTTATCGAGAAGGAGTACCGGGCGGCAGAAGACGTACCGCCGGAAATCCTTCTTAAGCACGAGGCGTTCATCCTCAACTCGGTCCTCTCTTCGGTTGCATTCCTTGAATCCACCATCAACGAGCTCTATGCCGATGCGGCGGATGAGGCCTATTTCTTTTCGGATGATAAGCATGAAGCCCTCTTAAGACAGATCCGCGAGAAGTGGACAAACGAGAAGAACTTTGACCGCGCGCCGATGATCACCAAATACCAGAAGATACTCACGATTGGAGAAAGGCCGCTGTTTGAGGGGGGTGACCGGGCGTTTGACAATATCCATGACCTCATCGAGATCAGGAACCACCTCATGCACTACAAGAGGGAATGGGTGGTGATCGGTGATGGGGGGAAGCAGGATTCGGGAGAAGAAACGACCGGCGCCAGGTTTGAAAAGAACCTCCGGAAGAAGTTTGCCATAAATCCGCTTGCCGCAGGCAACCTCCCGTTCTTTCCGGATAAATGCCTCGGGCACGGTTGTGCCGAATGGGCGGTCATCAACAGCCTGATCTTCTGCGACGAGTTTTTCCGGCGGCTGGATCTGCCGGCTCCGTATGAAGGCGTGCGCGGCGAGATGGCAACGCGGTGAGGGGCGGATTTCTCCCTCCCGGCTACCGAATTATTGTGGAATAATTACGAGTTACGCAAAAGTTCTCACATCTTCTTCCGCTATGCTTTGGGATCGTCTTTTATCATCGAAATCACGTCAATGATGCAGGTGTACCGCAGTTCCTGTACTGACCCCTCCATTTTAATCCATTTTTAGTGCTTTTGGCTTCATTGCGCATCAGTGCTCTGGAGAAAAAGCATCAGGGGTCAATTATCGTAATACCGGTCTTGTGGATCTGCGTCCGGTCTCCTGTAATCACTGGAGAAATCCAAAAAAGTCCGATTCAGCAGGTTTATTTGTGATACTCATGAAAATATCAGGGTATTTTTATGAAAAAAACTTCCGTTTTTACTCTCGTAGGTCTGTTATGTATCCTGATGCTTGCTGCAGGATGCACAAATACTTCGTCCGCTCCTACCTCAGCAGCAGGCGCCACGGTTGCGACATCTCCGGCTCCCCTGCCGGCAGCAACCCCTGTGACCGGACCAACCTGGACCGGAACCTGGGACTCGACATTTGATGGTGACGGATCCCATCATGTCATGATTCTTGTTCAGACCAATGAAACCGTTACCGGTACCTATGCATATCATGAAGGCAGGATCCAGGGAACGGTTCAGGGAGACCACCTCGTCGGGAAATGGTTTGAGTATGCCGGGGTTGAATCCGACAGGGATTCCGGACCTATCGACTGGATCCTCTCATCCGATGGCAGGTCTTTTGAAGGAACCTGGGCATATGGCGAAGATGGGCCGGATGCAATGGTTGACTCGCCCGGTAAATGGGTGGGCATAAGGTCAATCTAAAACCAAAAAAACCTCAACTACACTCTTCACCTTTTTTTTAAAAACCTCCGGAAAAGAATGGAAAGTACCTATGGACAAGATACCCCGGTAGTTGCGGGGCGGGTCTCTAAAATTATCAGGATTAAAAAAAGGATTGAGGAGATTTGTTCACTTCTTCCTGCTCTTCTTCTTCGGCTCTTCCTTTGTCATCGACATCAGGTCGATGATGTACGAGCCTTCCTTACCCACGCTGACGATCCGCTCATCGCCCTGCGCCATCTTCTCGAGGTTCAGTTCGTAGGAGCCGGGGGAGACGATACGGATCGTCTCAACCCGGTCGTACATCTCCACTTCCTTCTTCTTTGCCGGTTCGACAACTTCGAGGATCTCTTCTTTGGAATCCTCGGCTATTTCCGTGATGGACTTCTCTTCGAGCACGTCATCGTGGATGTCACCTTCCTTGACGTAGAGGAACTTCTTGTTGCCGCAGCTGGCGCACCCTTTGAGGATCTCTGTTGACCCGTCCTTATATTCACGCCCGCATTTTGTACACTTGTGCGGCATCGCGCTCACCCGAAGTATTCGAGCATCGTCTCGTAGAGATTCTCAACGTTCCTGCCCTCAAGTCCCGAGATGGCGACCACCGGGTGCTGGGGGAACGCGCTCCGGATCCTTCCCGGAGCTGCATCGGGGAGATCAATCTTGTTGGCAACGATGATGACCGGGAGATTGCGGGCTTCGATGATCCCGACCATCATGATATTAACCTGCATGAACGGGTCGAGTGTTGAGTCAAGCATGTACACTACGCCGTCGATATCCTCGCGCAGCCAGTGCATGGCCTCGGCAACACCTTCTGTGGCTTCCCGTGCGCGGATGATCGCCTCGTCCTTCTCCATCCCGAACTCGAGGAACTCGTGGTAATCGATCTTCGTCGTGACCCCGGGCGTGTCCACGATGTCCATGGTCACCGTGTTCCCGTTCGCTCCCGAGATGATGATATCCTCTTTCTTCCTCGCCCTGCGGGTCTCGTGCGGGATCTCGCTTACAGGGCCGAGTGCATCCCCGGTCCAGTCCCGTGCAATCCGGTTGGCAAGCGTGGTCTTGCCGGCGTTAGGCGGGCCGTAAATGCCGATCCGGGTCCGCTTCTTCTTGAAAAACCGGTTAAGAAAATTGGCAAATTTCTTCTTCACTCTTCCGTAAGTCTGGATAAATATCTTCAATTGAC
>JBFYKS010000063.1:0-4803 GCA_041305785.1 Methanoregula sp.
TATTCTCCTCCTCTCGATACTCCAGCCATCGGATTACCTGGATGCCATGGGGGCTACCGGTATCCGGGGCCTCCGGGTTGCAACGGAGTGCGGCATTCCCGTCACGATCAGTGACCGGGAACCCTCCGCCATTACCCTTATCCGTACGAACACGAAACGTTCCGGATTAGAGATTACCGTAATTGAGCGGGATGCCAATGCCCTCCTCTCCGAACAGTCGTTTGATGCCGTGGATCTCGACCCGTTCGGCACCCCCGCGTGGGTGATCGATGCCGCGATACGGGGCACCCGCCGGTTCCTCTTCGTGACCGCTACCGATACCGCACCGTTGTGCGGGGCGCACCTCAAGGCGGGAATACGGCGCTATGGTGCGGAACCGATGAACACGGAATACCACAGCGAGGTTGGCCTGCGTATCCTGCTCGGGTTCGTGGTCCGGGAGACCGTGAAATACGACCGGGGAATCGAGCCGGTCTTCTGTTATGCCCGGGAGCACTTCTGCCGTCTCCACCTCCGGATCCTACGCGGTGCAAAAGCAGCTGACGAGACGCTTTCGCATATCGGGTTCATCCACCAGTGCAAAAAATGCCCGTACCGAAAGGAACAGGCCGGGCTCCATGCACTCTCGCTGACCTGCCCGCTCTGCGGGGAACCGCTGCACCCGATTGGGCCGCTCTGGCTTGGCAGCATAAGGAGGGACGGCATTATTCAGGAACTCAAAACGCTTGCCGGTACCCAGGATCCCGGCTCAAAAAAGGACTTAGTGAAACTGCTGGATGCCTGCGAAGAGGAACTCCCCACCTCGTCATTTTACGATTACCATGTGCTGGCAAAACGGCTGGGATGCTCGCCGCCAACGATTACAACGGTCATGGAACGGGTAAAAGAATCGGGATATGCGGTGAGCCGCACCCATTTCTCCGGCTATGGTATCAGGACAGAAGCACCGCTCCAGGTCATCCTTGACGCGATCAGTGCTCCGCAATGATCGTTAAGAGGTCAGAGTCAACGAGCGTGTGGGTCAGGCCAACCCTCTGGCCCGGGTGCTTGACCGACTTGCCCCAGATCCGGGCATACCGGAATTTCTGGGAGAAGTCCCGGTGGAGCTTGTTGCAGACATCTTCGACCGTGCTGCCGTTCCGGATGATGAGCGGTTCATCGAGATCGGCCTCACCACCGTGGGGTTTTAAGTAAACCCGCATGAACCCGAGGCAGTCGTAGATGGCATCTTTTGTCTCTTCCAGATGATACCCGGCAGATGCCGAGATCATCAGGGGCGGGCTGCCGAACCGTTCGGCAATATCATGCTCGATCTCAAGGAACCGTTCCTTGTCCACGAGATCGACCTTGTTGACCGCGATGAAGGCCGGGATATAGACCCGGTTGCCCTGGATGGCATCGATGAGGTCGTCCTGGGTTGCGTTCCCGCGGATCAGGATGTCGGCGTTCATCATCTTGCTCTCGGCAAGGATCGACCGGACTTCCTCGATATCAAGGTCGAGCGTCCCCACTGCATTGAGCCGCACACCGCCATGGGAACTCTTCTTGATGGTGATGTCGGGTTTGGGGACGTTGATCCGTATCCCGGCATCGTAGAGTTCCTTGATGAGCACATCGAAGTGCCGCTCGTTGAAGACGTCCACGAGAATGATGACGATATCTGCCCCGCGGACAACCGCGATGACTTCCTTGCCGCGGCCTTTACCCATCGCAGCGCCGGCAATGAGACCGGGGATATCGAGGAGCTGGATCTTTGCCCCCTTGTGTTCGAGGGCCCCGGGAACGACCGTGAGGGTGGTGAACGCATATGCCCCGACAGCACTGTCCGTTCCGGTGAGCTTGTTTAAGAGCGTACTTTTACCCGTTGAGGGGAACCCGACCAGGACCGCAGTGGCATCCCCGGACTTTTTGACCGAGTACCCTTCCCCGCCGCCACCGGCTTTCATGGCACGGTTGACCGCATCGTCCTTCAGGCGTGCGATCTTTGCCTTGACCCGCCCGATATGCTTCGAGGTAGCCTTGTTGTACGGAGTCTTGACTAATTCGTCCTCAAGCTCCTTGATCTGTTCCTCAAGACTACTCATTCCTATATTAATCCCCCCACGTCCGAGATATAGTTGTTCATCACCGGAAAAATGGGGGGGATTTTTTCTTAGGAACCGGAGAAAAACCCCGTCCGCCCTGATACAGGAATCCGTCAGGTTTTTTTAGGGCCAGAAGCCGTGCCGGTTCCAGGAGCGCAAAATATTGGGGGCGGGTATTCCCCCGGTCCCGGAACGGGCCGGTGTATTTTCATATCACGAAGAGCATTCGTAAAAAACTATAAGTAAAAATATCGCCCATTTAAGTGAGCAACTCTGCTGCTATAGTGTAGTCCGGCCAATCATGCGAGCCTCTCACGCTCGCGACTGGGGTTCGAATCCCCATAGCAGCACTCCGTTTTCATGATCTTCACATTGCACGGAACCGTTTCACCACGATATCCATGCCCTTCTTCTTGATCTCAATCTTGATCTTCGTGTCCTTGTACGTAATCTCGTGAATGCCCATCTTTCCTGATGCAACAAGGCGTTCCACAGCAAGCAGGTCGGTCCGGTGCATTCTCTTGAAATCGTCACCTTCATAGATCACTTTTACCATTGCTCTCCTCCATAAACCCGGTCTACTGGACAATTGACCAGTGCGCTTATCAATTTTGCGCGATGCGTGTTTTAACCCCCGTGTACAACGATTGCCCCGATTCCAGCGCAATTTCGTCTTTTTCCCACCAAAGGGTTAAATAACGTATCCCGGCATATGCCTATATGAAGAGTTATGGGCAGAGAGAAGATCAAGGTCCCGGCAAAAGTCTATGATGAGTTACTCGCACTCAAGCGTGAGATCCATTCAACGCTCGATATTGCAGACACCATCAGGAAGGCTGAAGATCGCGGTTACATGAACGCTGCCAACTGGATCCGGCAGAACGAGAATGCATACAAGGTCGGGTTTACCTGGGGATTCGAGACAGATTCACGTGAACCCCAGGGAACCCTGCGGGATATCCCCGCTCCCGAAGCCCCCATCAAAAAACGAACGGTCTCCCGGCCGGTCGAGACCATGGAGCCCCGCAGCAGCAAGAAATCATCCGGTTCGGGAAAATCCACGGGCATCATCGCCCGGATCAAAAACTGGTTTGGGAAATAATTCTCCACCATCGTTTTTTTTAATAATCTCCTTGACCATTCCCCTCACGTGGCAAAAAGGATATTTCGTTTGGCGCTGACCATCCCCTATGCCTACCTGTCAAGACTGTGCGTTGTATGTACCCCGGACAAAAGATCATGGCGACTGCAGGATCAACGGCCCCGTCCCGGCGGAACGGGACAGCGACCGGTGTCCGTCCCGCACGTTTATTTTAAAGCCGGCCAAATGAAGTGAAAGGACGTTACTACCTATGCCCCGTGAACTTGACGAAAGAGACATCGCCATCTTAAAGAAACTGGCCCCGGAATGTGCAGAGATGACCTGCTCGGGATCGGGCCATATGTTCCATTCCATCCTTCCCCCGGTCTCCAACCATTTCTCTGAGGACGGCGCGGATTTTCTCCGGCGCATCAGCCTCCTCAGTAACGAGGAACTGGCATACCTGTGTGAGGTTATCGAAAAGGGGACCGAGAGCCTGGGCTGCCTGCCGGTAGAGGATGTCGAGGCGTTTGTTGCTCTTGTCCACGAGCGCATCTCTCCTGAAGCTGCACAGGGGGTTACCCGGGCCCACGAATCCGGGTACGAGTGCGAGCACTGAACCGATGGGTGATTCCAACCCCCTTGCCAGCCGGCTGACAGACTCCCGCAGCACCCGCAGGTCTGATGCAGCGCGGGAGATGGGAACGTCCCACAATCCTGCGTTCATCCCGCTCCTTGGAGCAGCTCTTGCAGACCCGCATCCCGGGGTCCGCAAAGAGATCGCCTCTGCACTTGGCCGCCTTGAGGACTCCGCTGCCGTACCGTACTTGATCCAGGCACTGGAGGATACGGACGCAGCGGTCCGGGCTGCCGCCATCGCCGGCCTTGGAAAAACCAGGGACCCGGCTGCGGTTCACCCGCTGATCTTTTGCCTGTCTGACCCCGATCCCGCGATCAGGGCCGGTGCTGCCGGGGTTATTGGCAGTCTTGGAAACAGGGAAGCCATACCGGCCCTTGATCGCCTGCAACACGACCGGTTTTTTGATGTGCGGGACGCTGCAGCGCAGGCCCTGTCACGGCTTAATAAAAAACGGAACTGACAGGTCCAGTGGTGGTGCCACCACCTGCCTGCGGAGGATACGTCAGTGCCTGCCATACAAAAGGATCACCGGCCCGGTTACCTGGCAGGTATCACGGTCAGGCACGATTCAATAAGGAACGGGATATAACAACATAACAGCCACACCCCCGCCGCTACCCTGCCGGGATCCATCTTTTTTTGAATTTTTGCTCTGGAGAAACGTGCATGAACCGATGGGGTTAACCCCCAAACGATGAAAAACGCTACACGAGAGATTTCTTTGAGCACCTCCCGATTCAGGGCCTCCCGGATGATACGGCGGGGCAATTTCCGGCTCGGGAAATCGGTAATTGAAGCCGCCGCACAGGCGCCCTTTTTGGTCGGCGGCCGTTCATCACATTCGGGGATAGCGAAGCAGCTTGCCCCCGTCATCATATCATTACGCGTTTTTCATGGGAAATCATTCCCAAAGCGCCTTTTTGTGGAATTGCGAGAGTGACCCCCTCTCCGCCAAGAGAAGGGGAGGCAGCATGCGGGGGCGATCCCCCAAAACCCCC
>JBFYKS010000064.1:0-3996 GCA_041305785.1 Methanoregula sp.
CTCTCGACCTCGAACGGCCCGATGCGGTACCCCGAAGCCTTGATCACGTCATCGTCGCGGCCGATGAACCAGAGGTACCCGTCCTCGTCCTTGTAGGCCTTGTCACCGGTATAATAAAAGCCGTTAATGAAGGACTTCTTGTTCTCCTCCTCGTTGTTCAGGTAGTCCCGGAAGAGACCGACCGGGCGCGGGTTCAGCGCGATTGCGATCCTCCCTTCCTCGTGGAGACCAACCGGTTTCCCGTTGTCATCGTGAAGAACGATATTCCAGCCGGGCGCGGGCCGTCCCATGGACCCGAACTTGGGGGTCATGCCGGCAAAGGTGCCAATGCAGAGCACCGTCTCAGTCTGCCCGTAGCCCTCAAGGATGGTAAGGCCGGTCGCGTCCTTCCATGCCTTGATGACCTCGGGGTTCAAGGGTTCTCCCGCGCTGGTGCAGTGCCGGAGTTCGGAGAAGTCGAACTTGTCAAGGTCAGCAAGGATAAGCATCCGGTAGATCGTTGGAGGACAGCAGAACGTGGTGATGCCGTACTTCTCGATCAGGGGCAGGATCTCGGTAGCATTGAACCGGCTGCGGATGTCGTACACGAAGATCGCCGCACCCTCGATCCACTGGCCGTACAACTTGCCCCACGCGCTCTTTGCCCAGCCGGTGTCCGAGAGGGTGAAGTGGAGATCATTGACCCGGATGTCGTGCCAGAACCGGGCGGTGACGATGTGGCCGAGCGGGTAACTGTGGTCGTGCACCACCATCTTGGGCTCGCCCGTGGTGCCGGAGGTGAAGAAGATGACCAGCGGATCGGTGCTCCGCGTCTTCTTGGTGCCGGGCATGTTCACGATCTTGGTCGAGACGGGAGCCGGGTAATCGAGTTCCACCGGGTAACTGATCCAGCCGGGGCGCTTTGCATCGATGAGCACCTTGCAGGAGAGGGAGGGGCAGTCCTTGACGATCGACTCGATCTTTTCGGCCTGCTCCTCCATCGTGATGATCATCTTGATCTCGGCGATGTTGACGCGGTACGTCAGGTCCTTTGGGGTGAGCATGGTCGGGGCGGGACAGTACACTGCACCACGCTTGATGAGCGCAAGGGTGAACGTCCACCACTCGGGCACGCGGGGCAGCATGATCAAGACCTTGTCGCCCTTGTTCACGCCATACTTGATCATGATGTTCACGATCTGGTTGGAGAGCTGCATGAGGTCAAAGAACGTGTATTTCTTCTCAACGCCCTCCTGGTTCACCCAGATCATGGCAAGTTTGTTCCGGTCCTTGTGGGCCCAGGCATCGATGACATCAAACCCGAAGTTAAAATATTCCGGCACCGTGATGGAGAAGTTCCGGAACGCCTCGTCATAGTCCCCGAGGTTGTGGTGATCGCGGCTCATGACCTCCGATGAACAGGGGAGGGTTGTCGGCCCGGTGGATCCGGATCCCGCGGAGCCGGCAATACGGGATGTGCAGGCTTCGCTGATCCATTCGGATCGGGACATCCTGCGTTTCTGGCACTCCCGGTCAACGCTTTCGGTGAGTTTATTATCCATTGTTACGGAGTATCGCACCATACAGATCCATTTCGTGGTGCGCTTATTACGCTTTTCGATTGGTTGCTGCACCAACCCGGCAGAAATAAAAAAAAAGGATCAGGACCGGTCCAGGTAGTTCTTCAGCTCGCGGGACCGCAGTTCATTGCGCTTGATCTTGCCGGAGATGGTCTTTGGCAGTTCTGCAATGAACTCGATCTCCCGCGGGTATTTGTACGGCGCCGTGGTGCGCTTGACATAATTCTTGATATCCCTGACCAGCGCCTCGGAGGGTTCGTATCCCTTGTTGAGCACGACAAACGCCTTCACGATGACGCCCCGGATCCGGTCCGGGGAGCCGACAACCGCAGCTTCCATCACCGCCGGGTGTTCAACCAGGGCGCTCTCGACCTCAAACGGCCCGATGCGGTATCCCGAACTCTTGATGACATCATCCCCGCGACCCACGAACCAGAAGTACCCGTCGTCATCGACCGAGACCTTGTCACCGGTATAGTACCAGCCGTTGACAAACGACTTGCTGTTCTCCTCGGGGTTGTCGATATACTCGACAAAGAGACCGGGCGGCCGGGGATTGCAGCTGACCGCAAGCCGGCCCTCCTCATGGAGGCTGACGGGTTTCCCGTCATCGTCATGCACCTCAATCTTCCAGCCGGGCGAGGGTTTCCCCATGGAACCGGGACGCGTCTCCATATTCGGAAACGAGGCAACGCAACAGGCAGTCTCGGTCTGCCCGTACCCTTCGCAGATGGTAAGGCCGGTGCCCTCCTTCCAGACCCGGATCACTTCCGGGTTCAAGGGTTCGCCCGCGCTGGTACAGTGGCGGAGGCTCTGGAGATCGAACTTCTTTAAATCGGCAAGGATCAGCATCCGGTAGATCGTGGGCGGGCAGCAGAACGTGGTGACCTGGTACTTCTCAAGCAGGGGCAGGACTTCTGTTGCCTGGAACTTGCCGGTCATGTGGTACACAAAGATGCAGGCACCCTCGATCCACTGGCCGAAGATCTTTCCCCACGCGCATTTCGCCCACCCGGTGTCCGACATCGTGAAGTGGAGATCATTGTGCCGGAGGTCCTGCCAGAGCCGGGCGGTAACGATATGACCGAGCGGGTACCCCTGGTTATGCAGCACCATCTTGGGTTCGCCCGTGGTCCCCGAGGTGAAGTAGATGAGCATCGGGTCGGTGCTCCGGGTCCGGTGCTGGTCCGGGATGCTCACGGAACGGTGGGAGACCGGGGCCGGGTACAGGAGTTCGTACGGGAAACAGGCCCATCCTTTGAGTTCCCCGTCCGCGAGGAACCGGGAGGTCAGGGTCGGGCACTCGTTGCAGATCTCCTCAACTTTTGGGGCATTCTCAACATCGGTGATCACCATGCGGAACTTTCCCTTGTTGATCCGGTATTTGATGTCCCGGGAGGTGAGCATGGTCGGGCAGGGGGCAAAGACGGCGCCGAGCTTGATGAGTGCTATGGCAAAGATCCACCACTCGGGAATGCGGGGGAGCATGACAAGGACACGGTCGCCCTTGTTGATACCATATTTCAGGAGGATGTTTGCCGCCTGGTTGGAGAGGTTTGCAAGATCAAGAAAACTGTATTTCTTCTCTTCCCCGTTCTGGTTGACCCAGATCAGGGCAAGCTTGTTGCGGTCTTTTTTTGCCCAGTCGTCGATGACATCAAAACCGAAGTTAAAGTACTCCGGGACCGTGATGGAAAAATTCCGGCTCATGTCATCATAGGTTTCGGTAGAGGATCTGCTGCTTTTCATGAAAAATACGAAAGCAGTGTAGAATCCGTTCCTTTTTTAATCCTGCTGATTTAAACCCGGTAAAGAAGACGTACGAAAAAAGTGCGTGGCCAGATCGTCGGCAGGATGCGTACGGATGGGAACATAAAGGTTCTCCATTAGTATTATGATTGAAGGCACAGCATAGTATAGTGGATGGCTGATAAAAAGTACGCTTCATTGAAGATTGAGAACATCGTTGCATCCGGCGTGATTGCCGATTCTATTGACCTTGCTGAAGTATCAAGCAAGATCAAGAGCTGCGAACTCAATACCAAGAGGTTCCCGGGCGCGGTATACCGCATCGAGAACCCCAAGATTGCCTCACTGATCTTTTCCTCAGGTAAAGTTGTGTTGACCGGGATCCGGGACAAGAAAGCCCTCACTGACGGCCTTGGCATCATCATCAAGTCGCTCAAGGCAGCCGGTGTGGACACGTTTGCGGAGCCCAAGGTGGCTATCACGAATATTGTCTGCTCCTACGATATCGGGAAATACATCAACCTGAACAAGGTGGTCATCACCCTCAACCTGGAGAATATCGAATATGAACCCGAGCAGTTCCCGGGCCTTGTGTACCGCATCAAGGATCCCAAGATCGTGGCACTCCTCTTCTCAAGCGGCAAGATCATCCTGACCGGTGGGAAGAACCTTGAAGATATCAAGCGCG
>JBFYKS010000065.1:0-7257 GCA_041305785.1 Methanoregula sp.
CTGGCAAACGATTACCTCACCGGCTATTCCGGAAAGAACGTATTTGTGTATGACTTCTATAACGTCCTGACCAGCAATGGCGGCAGCAGCAGCACGAACGATGCCGGAAAAGAGGGCGGGAACCACCACCGGATGGAAAACGGCGCCGTCCGGCACGTTGTCGAATCCGGCATGATGGGGACGCACAATACCGCAGCCTATGCATCGGGATGGGACGATGACCACCCGACATCAGCTGGAAACCAGAAGGCAACCGAAGAGTTCGTGCCGGTGCTCAACCATGTGTACGCACAGTGGAAGGCGGGGATGTAATTTTTTGGTTCCGTTAAATCTACCCTCAGATCTGTCGACGGCAATGAAAGCTTGCTCATTATGCCCCGCAAGAGAATGTAATGAAGGAGTCCGTTTTAATATCCGGTAATCCTGTTTTTTTCATCCTTCGGGAGTGCACCTGTGTACATGTCCGTTCCTGTTGAGCTGAATAATCGATATCCCGCTTCACACCATCCCGTACCGTCACTCCCAATCCGCACGTTTCATCTTCTGCCGCATCGACCGGGAAGGATATGGAAGATACTGCCTCCCGGTACGAGAAAACCACCTTTGCTGCCGGGTGCTTCTGGGATGTTGAGGCCGCTTTCCGGCGCATCGGAGGCGTTGTAGAGACCGTTGCGGGATACACGGGTGGAACGGTTGACGGCCCGACCTACGAGCAGGTTGAGAGCGGGACAACCGGGCATATGCATGCCGTGGGGATCGTCTTCGACCCTGCGGTTGTCACGTACGACGAGCTCCTCGCGCTCTTCTTCCAAATCCATGACCCTGCACAGTACGGCGGGCAGGGGGATTATTCCGGGCTGCAGTACCGCTCGGCAGTCTTTTACCATGACATCGACCAGAAATCCGCGGCTGAAAAGGCACGCGACCGGCTCGCGGTATCACCAAAGTATTTCGGCCGCCGGGTCCTGACAGAAATCCTGCCAGCCCGGAAGTTCTGGCCCGCAGAAGAGTCACACCAGCATTTTTACGAAAAGTGCGGGCAGGGATACGGTGCGAGCCGGAAGATCTGGGAGTAATTGGATTGTCAGCGATGAAAAGGGAGAACACCTGAACGAAGAGGCCAAAAAGAGCGGTATCCCTATAGGGTTAAGCCAGGGTTTCGCTCATGAGGCGCTGTTCGACCGTTGAACCCGTGAGTGCAACCATCCCACCCGGCATATTTTACGAATATAAGTGCAGATGTGGCAGAGTCCTATTCAGAGTGTGTTCAATCCCAAAAACCGGGAGAGGAGCAACACTCGACACCCGCAAGAAACCTGCGAGAAAGACGACAGGGAGGGCAGAGCCGGAACGCTTTCCCCGGCAAACCCTCCCTCACGGCCTGACATTGCTGTTTGCGGGCAGAAAAACACCTTGGACCGTCATTAACAGCAACCCGTGACTATGCGGAGAAAACCTGTTGAGAGCGGATCCGGAGAACATGCCATGAACACAGATCTCACACACACCGAAACGAACCATCCCTTCCATGCTGCACACCATGACCGGGATGGATCCAACTGCACGATCCGGGCAGGCCCGGACCGCATGCCTGCGGGAGGATGGATCCGGGAGATTGCCACAAGCGAGAACTGGCGAACGACAACAATTGTCCAGCGCCACCGCGACCGGGCCGCAACGACACCCATCCCGTAACCGTAAATCCACCTTCCCCACGTCTCATCGCAAAAAGGAGTATTGCAAGTCCAACGCACATCCTGCCGGTTCTCACCTGGCCAGCAGTATCCTTTTTTTTTAGAACGGGTGAAACACCAGAGTTAATTAAAAAAAGGCTTCAGCCCCCGCAGCTGACCGGCTCATAATACTCGACAAGAATGATCTCACAACCGGCAGGATACGCATCGTTCCTCACCGTACTGGTGTTGACCAGGTACTGTTTCTGCGGTGAGCTGCCGTGAATGTCGACGAGTTTGCCCTTAATGATGACGCAGTCCCCAACCTTTGCCTCCTTTACTGCACTTTCAAGGGTCGGATCGAGAAAGACGAGGTGGTTGTTGCTGATGTGCCCATCAATGTATTCCTCGGTAAGACCGGTATAGGTCGGGACATCGTAATGGTATTCGAGCGTTCGGTCGCCCATCGTGAAGGTAAAATAATGGAGATTGTCATTTTTCAGGAGGTCACCATTTGCCACCGCAAGATCGAGGGCGATGATCCCATCCGGCATGGCCAAGGGGTACTCGTGCCGGCCTACGATCTTCCCGGCAAGGGTGTAGGCATTGCTGGCGACAAGCGCGAACTGCCAGTTGCCGGAACTTCTGGAATAGGTTCGCGGGGCATCGAGCGGTACCTGGAAGAAGCCGCCATTGCCCGGAAGACCGGATGGCTCCGGTGCGGGCCCGGCGACGAAGGAGGTGAAGCCATAATACCCGATGGCGGTGAGGAGAACGACCACGACGGTCCAGAACAGGATTGTTCGGATAGCGGACATGGAAAAAATGACGGGGAACGGGATCCCGGCATTACCGGATCTTCGAGCCCGGCTCCACCGGCTTGAGCGGCACGAGAAGCGAGGCGGTATCACCGGCTGCGAGGATCATACCGTTGCTCTCGACACCGAAGATCTTCGCGGGGGCGAGGTTGGTCACAACAACAACATCTTTTCCCACGAGTTCGTCGGGTTTGTAGAACTGCTGCATGCCGGCAACGATCTGGCGCTGTTCGCTTCCGATGTCCACCATCAGTTTCAGGAGTTTGTTCGACTTCGGCACAGGTTCAGCGGACAGGACTTTGCCGGTCCGGATATCCAGTTTCTGGAACTCTTCAAAAGTTACCACGGGGATCTTCTCCGATTTTTTGTTGGCTTCTGCCACCCGTTTCTGGAGCAGGGCATCGAGTTCTTTTACCTTGTCTTCATCCATCTTGGTAAAGAGCGGGGCGGGCGCTGCAATACATGCCTCTGGCACCGGATAGTTTGAGTCGCTGACCGGGTGGTCTGCCACGTTATCATAATAACCAAGCTGCTTCCAGCACTGCTGGGCGGCATCCGGCATCACCGGCTCAAGCAGGAGCGTAACGGCCTTGACAATCTGGATGCAGTTCTTGATCACCTGCGCCGCTGCCGCCCGGTCGGTCTTGACCAGTTTCCACGGGGCATTAGTCTGGATGTACGTGTTGCCGAAAGCGGCGAGGGTCATGATTGCATCCACCGCGCCCTTGAACTCGTAATCCCGCATCAGCCCGTCCACGGTTGCAAGGCTCTTCTCAATCTCGGCCATGATCGCCGGGTCGACCGGTCCCGGCGGAACACCGGCAAACTCTTTGTGGGCAAAGTAGAGCGTGCGGTATACGAAGTTGCCAAAGATATTGACGACCTCGTTGTTGATCCGCTCAGCAAAGAGCGGCCACGAGAAGTTCAGCTCCTTGGTATGGCTCGTGTAGGCGAGGAGATAATACCGGAGATAGTCAGCGGGGAGGCCCCGGTCAAGGTAATCATCATTGGTCCAGACCACGTAGCCCCGTGATTTGGAGAACTTGTGGTCATCGACTTTGACCATTCCGCTTGCAACAACAGCGTACGGCACACCATATCCGGCTCCTTTTAAGAGCGCCGGCCAGAAGATGGAGTGGTGGTAGATGATGTCGCCGCCAATGAAATGGGTGACCCGGTTCTCCCCGCACCAGTATCGCTTCCAGTCTTTACCGTGAGCTTTTGCCCATTCCTCCGTGAAGGAGATATAGCCAATGGGAGCATCGACCCAGACATAGACCACGAGATCGTCTCGGCCCGGGAACTTTACGCCCCATTCGAGGGTCCGTGTGATGCACCAGTCATGGAGCTCGTCCTTGATCCAGCCAATCGCATAATTCCTGGCATTGCTCGTTCCCTTCACCGTGTCGAGATACGGGAGGAGGAAATCCCTGAACTCCGAAAGACGGAAGAAGTAGTGCTCCTGGTCGCGGAACTCGGCTTTCGTGCCGCAGACCTTGCAGACCGGATCCTTGATCTCACCGGGCTCCAGGTGCTTGCCACAACCCTGGTCACACTCGTCCCCCCGGGCCGGTTTGCCACAGTGGGGGCAGACCCCTTCCACGTACCGGTCAGGAAGGAATCGTTTGCACTTCGTGCAGTATGCCTGGTGGACGATCTGCTGGTAGATGTACCCGTTCTTTTCGAGTTCTTTAACAATGGACTGCGCCCGGTGGTGATTGGTCGGGTCATCGGTCATACCAAACCGGTCAAAGATCACCCCCATGCGTTTGAAGGTCTCGTCGAAATGTTTATGGTACTGTTCCGAGAGCGCACGGGGAGTGGTGCCGGCCTCCTCGGCCGAGACCACGATTGGTGTCCCGTGGTTGTCCGACCCGCAGACGAAGAGAACCTCCTCGCCTGCACGCCGCATGTAGCGGACATACGCATCAGCGGGCACGTATGTTCGCAGGTGGCCAAGATGGCAGGGGCCGTTTGTGTACGGCAGCCCGCAGGTGACGAGCAGCGGCGTGTGATTCATCATTACGTTTTAGATGCTTATGCGTAATAATATCTGTAGATGGCGAAACGGTTCAGGCTGGATACACGCGGATTCGGGGGAGAACCGGGAGTGCCGGATGTAGCCGCACTTGCAGGATGGATTAAAGAACACACGGGCAGAACCGCGGACATCCTGACATACCGCATCGACCGGTCGCTTGCACCACAGGTTGAAGCGGGGATCATGGCCCCCTGTGCAGGAGGGAAATTCTATGCCGGACGTATCCTTTCGGCGCTGGCCGGAGTGGAGGAACGGGTTGCAACGGGAGAACTCCACGCGGAGACTCACGATATCATCGAGGACGCAGCCGGGATCGTGGTGCAGAAGAAAGGTGCGTGGTGTGCGGTGCCGGCCCCGCATGCCCTCGGGATCCGGGACGACTATTACGATGACGAGATGGAGTGGGATGATGCAATCTGCGGGGCGTACCGTAAAATCCTCCGGGAGATGCGGGACATTGGCGTTGACGGGCATGTGGTAATCTGCGACCGGGTTACTGACGCCGAACTCGTTGCTCTCAATCACAGGAAAGTCTTCTTCTTCGAGCCCGCACCGGACCGGGAGAGCCTCGCCCTCCTGCTGGAACGCCAGCATCAGGTCGCGGTCCAGAAGAATTACCTGCGGACGCTCATGAGCCTGACCGATGAATACACGATCCAGAAACTCTTCATCATTGATCCCGACCCGCAGGCAATTGCCCTTGCCCGCACCCATCTTGACCCGGACCAGATCGTGGCCGGGGGGTACTGCCTGGAAGAGGACAATACATACTGGAAAGATATTGTTGCTGCAGCAGAGGTAGTCCTCTGATTATCTCATCTCTGTACCGCAGTGCAGGTACGTGAATCGCCCGGGGCAAAAAGAACAAAAAAAAGTTACCGGTA
This sequence comes from Methanoregula sp., assembly GCA_041305785.1. Taxonomy (GTDB): domain Archaea; phylum Halobacteriota; class Methanomicrobia; order Methanomicrobiales; family Methanospirillaceae; genus Methanoregula. The sequence continues at coordinate 5,417 of JBFYKS010000065.1, forward strand.
GATGGGCCGGGATATCGGGGGGATGGAAAGTACGTTTTCAAAGGTTGAACAAAAACCATCCGGGAAGACCACGGTGGTGATCTCCGGTGAGAAGTCCGGACTCACAAGCGGGGCAAACCAGTAACTGTTCATGACGTCCTGTGCCTTGACAAACGAGACCGTTGGCGTAACAATAGTATATTTATCATTTCCTTTGTGGACCGTGGCAAATGCCGGGACAATGACCGTTGACGAGGAACTGGTCGCTTTTGTGACGGTCACTGGCTGACCGGAATTGGAGTCGAAGGCTTTCTTGAGTTCTTCAGCCGGATCAGTAATACGCAGGAAGACTGCGCTCTGCTCCACAAGCGTGAGCTCATACTGCATATCGATCTCTGCATCACCGTTCTCATCCAGGGTTATCGTCAACGATTTTGAGGCGAATGCCTGTGCCGGCATCACTGCGCAGGCGCAGATTGTGAGGCACAGCAGGATCAAAGAGGTATGGTTCATGATGGGTTAATTGCAGTTTTGTGATGGAGTATTAAATATTTACTGGATGGCGCAGGTTCAATTAATCCAAGAATTGAGGTTTTTTACAAATTTCCTGCGGGATAAGCATGCGGGATTACCCCTTTTCCCCACGCAGGGTATGCGCAGAAGGGAGACAGGATCGTTTCAGAGTTTCTCTGCAACATCGACAAGCTCGGTGAAATGCCGGCTCTTCTTGAAGAGCCACCACGTGAACCGCTCGATAACCGTGAAGTTGAACGAGCCACCGGCAGCGTTCGGGTGGCCTCCGCCGCCGAATTCACGGGCGATGAGGTGGCTGATGGGCGGGACGGAACGAATCGAGAACTTGCCGTCCCTGCTGATGATGACCTCGATCTCAGTCTGCCTCTGGTCACGGATGAAGTGCGCCGTCTCGCTCGGGTACCCGTACATCGGGGCAAAGGCCACGCGATATTTTGTACCGGTGAAAGTGGCGTGGTTCAGGCTCCGCTGCATCATTGCCGCCATCTCGGCTTTGATCTCCGCATACTCCCGCTCGATATGCTCATCGGAAAAGATTCCGTTTATGAGACAGTCGCGGACATGATCACGGTTTGCCTTTCGCTGGAGCACCTGGCCAAGAACCGCAGAACGGGGATCTGCATGTTTCCAGAGGTCATAATCGCAGACCACTTTTGCAACCTCAATCGCCAGCGGATTATCCGGAGCAAGATCGCGGGCCACGATACCGGTACCGCAGGTCCCGGTATCGATGTGCAGAAGGTCTGCCTCTTTTTCAATGCGGGCCTTCTCGTCATCGCGCCAGCGGTGGTGGTCCCGCCATTCCACCTTCCAGCCGTTCTGCCTTGCCCGGGCAACAAGGGTCTCTGCATCCCGGGGGTACCCGAGATCCGAGATCGAGAGAAGATCGCCCTTTCCTTCACAGGCAGAAACAAGCGCAAGAAGCAGGGGAAATTTCCCTACCGAACTCCAGATGGTAAAGACCCCATCCGTGCCATAGCGCATCCGGTGGATGGCATCCGCGCCAACCGCATCCAGATCATTGTGGGTAAGGTGGACAACCTTCGCAGTCCTGCTCTTTACTGCGCTGGCGAGGCCCGTGTCAGTATCCGGTGTATTCGGCGTGGGCATTGGTTAATACTGTCATCGCGGGGTATAAAAATGAACGGTCGGAACAATTCAGGGGGTGAAACAGATCATTTATTAGTCACAAGTAACAAATATTGTAGTCCTGCCCTAGTAGCTCAGCTTGGGAGAGCGCTAGACTGAAGATCTAGTTGTCGCCTGTTCAAATCAGGCCTGGGGCACTCTTCTTTGTTTTTCCTGCCCGGTACCGGAGCCTGTCTGAA
>JBFYKS010000066.1:0-3792 GCA_041305785.1 Methanoregula sp.
GGTGCAGGGCAGGAACCTGGTGCTGGTGTATGAGGATGACGGGGCAGGGATCCCCTATGATGAAAAAGAACTGGTCTTTGAGCATACCCGGAGGGGCCGTATCAGTTATGGCCTCTTCTTCTCCCGCGAGGTCCTCTCAATCACCGGTCTCTCTATCCGCGAGACCGGCGAGCCCGGCAAAGGTGTGAGATTTGAAATCCTGGTCCCGGAAGGGTTATTCCGGTAGCGTGATGCTCTTGCCATCACGAAAATCTGAGATGAGGTAAATCATCATGGCAGCAGAAAGCAGTACAAATGCAGGAGAGTGCATGAACGGGAATTCCGGTGAAGTTTTGGAGTTCACCTTAGAGTCGGAGAATTATGCGCTGGACATCAGCATTGTCCGCGAGATCGTGGAGATGATGCCGATCACTGCAATCCCGCGTGCTCCGGTCCATATCCGGGGCGTTATCAACCTCCGGGGCGAGATCGTGAACATCGTGAACCTGAACACCTTCTTAAAACTCCCCGACCGGCCGGTAACCAGGGACCAGAAGATCATCGTCCTGATGGCAGAGGTTGCGGGCGGGAACAATGTCGGCGTTATCGTTGATACGGTGAGCAGTGTGACGCAGATCGCCGCATCCCAGGTTGATTGCATGACCCAGAGCCTTGCCGGAAACGAGGCCCGGTATATCAAGGGAATCATCAATTCAGGGGCAGATGCAAAGGAGGGCGAGCCAAAAACCTTAATTATCTGGCTGGACGTCCATAAGATGTTTAAAGATATAGAGAAGAATTAACCATCATCTCAGGAATGCCCGCCATGGATGATTCTGCCGCCGATTTTACTCTCCTCAAACGTCATGTGGAGCAACTGCTCAAGATCCAGTGTTCGAATTACAAGGAAGATTATATCAAGCGGCGTTTCCTCTCCCGGATGCGCTCAACCAATTCTGCAACCTATGCCGATTACCTCCGGTATATCAAGAGCCACCCGGCAGAGAACGAACCCCTGCGCAATGCGCTGACCATCAATGTTACCGAATTTTTCCGGGACAAGGAAGTCTGGGATGAGGTGAAAAATGTCATCCTCCCGGCATTGTTCCAGCAGAAAAAACGCATCACCATCTGGTGTGCCGGCTCGTCAACCGGGGAAGAACCCTATACCCTTGCGATCCTCCTCCATGATGCGCTGGTCAACCATAAGGACTGGAGCGGCATCATCACTGCTACGGATATCGATGAGGTGGTGCTGGCAAAGGCAAAGGCCGGGGTTTTTGAGGAGAAGGCAATGCAGAAGCTGCCGACCGTGCAGATCCAGCGCCATTTCACGAAACGTCCGGACGGCCTGTACGAGGCAAAACCCCACCTCAAGGAACTGCTCCGGTTCCGTCCCCATGACCTGATGAGCGGGGTCCCGCCGGTCCGGTATGTTGACCTCATCACCTGCCGGAACGTCACGATTTACTTTACCGAGAAGCAGAAAGATGATCTTGCCCGGTTGTTCCATTCGGCACTGGTTACGGACGGCTTTTACATCATGGGCAAGACCGAGTACCTTGGCCGGCAGGTCGAAGATCTCTTCATGGCTAAAAATACTGCCCAGAAAGTATTCGTCAAGCGGGAAAAGCCCCCGCAACCGCGAACCCCTTAGTGGGATTGCCGGTCATCTTTTTCCTGCTCGTCGCCCCGGACAAAATCTTTGGTGAGGCTGCGCTGGAACTCTTTTCGTGCTGCATGGACTTTGACCTGGTTCAGCACGGTCAGAAAATTCAGGCCGATGATAAGAATGACAAGGAGCAGGCTCACCCAGAGCATCACTCCCTGGGACGAGAGAAATGCTGCCCAGAGCAGGACCACAAACGAGATCAGGTAAAAAACGATCCATGTCCGTAGTCCCGGCAACTCCATACTCATCCTTATTCATCAATGCGGTAAATAAATTGTCCGTCGTTTTTCTGAGATTGGCGTGCAGTTCTGTAACTAGGCTGGTCTTTGACAATGAAAGGGGTTTTTCGCGTCTCCATTTTTTCCGATCTGCCATCGTCATGTTTTTTAAACGTCTGGGTAAGTACTAGATGTGGAAACCGGAGATATCCTTACGCTGGTGGGCGGGCTTTTCCTTGTTCTTGTCATAGCTTTTGTAATCAACCCGCAGTACCTCTCCGAACTCTCAGCACCGGTTCTTCCTGAGCCCACCGCAAACCCCATCCCCCTTCAAACCCCGGCTCCTGAACCGGTTCCTCTGCAAACGGTGACAACCGAAGTCATCTCCCTTCCAGCCACCCCGCGTCCTGATGATCCGCCATACCAGATCTTCTATTCGGATCAGCCCTTCGCGTACCCCCGGTTCAAGCTCCCCGAAAACATGGTATCCTATGGGGCATCAGACATTCCCCTGCGAACCGAGGAGAGTGTGCCGTTTGCCTTTGTAAGCGAGTCCCGCGGGGGACTCACCCAAAAATTTTTGGTCCCGTATCCCCTCTGGGTTATCAATACGACCGTTATTGCAAACCGGACTCCCCAGTACGGGAACTTCAGGATGGTCCTCTGCTATGCAAATAACGGCACCATCATCGAAGGCGAAGAGATTTTCAACCGGGGCTCTTCCCACCGGATTGTCCAGAGTTCAAATGTCGATTTGTACATGATCATAACGACCGCGTACATCGATCGCTATTACATCTCGCTGGAAACGCCACGGAGCTATTACAATGCTTACCGTCCGTAAACGGCTGAATGCCCGGTTAATAAAAAAAATGAGGTCCCGCCGATGAACAGGCAGGGGAAGATATCAAAAAGATCAGAGTTTTTCAACGGTAATTCTCACGCGGTCACCGGCTTTGAGCTCGTGACCCTTGGGAATATCGATATTAAACCAGAGTGCATCGGGTTTATCCTGGGTTTCGTCCTGTGACATCAGGCAGTCCTTGTGACTGTTGATATCGCCAACAAATTCAATCTTGGATTCAAATTCCAGAACTTTCGTCATAATAAAAGAAGGGATGAATGGGGTGTTCAGATTGCACGCGGGGTAACCATCCAGGTGGTGCTGTTTGAATAACTCCACCGGATGATATCCAGTTCCTTACAGATCTCGGCAAGAATTGCCATGTTCGTTCCCACCTCTTTTGGTGAAAGGCCAAGGTCCTTAGCAATATATTTTGACTTGAAGTAGTGCTTGCCCTTGGTTATGCCGGAGTTGAGATACGAAACGATCTTGTGCTGGGTCTCATTGTACGTATCACGTAACTTTTTGCTTGTTGACATGGTGTGCCTCAGCATTAAAAAGACATATGGGCCAACTTATATTTATATGTACCTGATGTTTGCGGTTATACACATCTCTTTTTTTTCACCGGATTCTGAAAATTCTGACCAGAACACAAATTTTAAGCCCGTATTCTGGCTTTTTCCACAGACCGTCCCGGTGAGTCCCGACCTGGAATTTCCGGGGATAATCTGCCGGCATTTTAGAAAATAAAATGAGATTTAGTGATATTTCTGGATGGGTGCGTCGGCAATCTTTTTGATCAATGCTTCAAGCACCACATCGCGCATGCCTTCCACGAATTTTATGCTGCCAACCACCAGGTGCCCGCCACCACTGATGCCGCCACCCGGGATCTCGTTTCTGAGTTCCCGCACCATAACCGGGATATTCATGAGTACACCCCGGGAACGGAGCACGGCAAAGTCGGGCCCAAAACCGATGGTCACCACGGGTTTGCCGGCATTCTGCTTGCAGAGCCGGTCGTGGACTTCGCCGCTGGTCTTGCCGGGCGGGGGGAACGTGAACTTATGGGCATG
>JBFYKS010000067.1:0-7708 GCA_041305785.1 Methanoregula sp.
AACGGATTCCCGGAAGAATAAATTATGGGGGCTGATGCCCCCATGCCCCCAATTACGATTCCTGCCGCCGCCCCCGCGGGGGCTTTCGCGGCGGCCTCAATTCGGGTTCATATCATATCCGGTAATCCGCCCCACCTGCCGTACTGGATCCCTGATATGGGGACCCTTTTCAAAAAAAGGTAACGTTTTTCATAGTTCGGGTGTGAACCCCAGTGGTTCATGCGTGTTTCTACAGAGCACTTTTATGAAAACGATTCCTTGTCGGAGCATCTCGTACAGGTAATACGGAGGCATCGCATGCGCCCCCACCCCCACGGGAGCAGGGCCGATGCAGGGGGGGAAACAATTATCCGGATGGAGGATCTCTTCAGCGCAGACCGTTATGAGAGGTACCTCTCCTCTTCGTCCATTGCCCGGGCTTCCCACGCCCCCACGGTCGTGTTATAGAAAGCAAACTTTGGATTATAGACAATCGCGTTTGCCCCCTCCTTCAGCCCGGCAGCCACATTTCCCACGGTGAATGAGCCGTTGAGATAGTCCGCGATCCCGGTGTATACCACCCGGTCCACCCGTTTGACAGCAGATGCCAGTACAATGTCCGGGCCCAGCGGCGACTGGTCGGTATCCGTGCCGATAATGTACCGCCCGGGCCCGTTCCGTGCAGCATCGAATCCCCCCATATTGGAAAAACCCGCGCACAGGTAGATCACGTCCGTCCCGTTCCGGTACATCCCTTCCGCGATCCGTCCTGCCTCAAGGGGGTCGGTGAATCCTTCCGTGGAATGTTCCCGCACATAGGCCGAATCGATAACGATCGAGGAATTGACCGCACGGGCGCCATCCTGGTAACCCGCAAGGAAGAGATCCAGCACTTCCGATTGCGCCCCCATGAGGATCCCGACCTTTCCGGTCGCAGTTGCCGATGCTGCAAGGGCACCGGCAAGGTAACTGTCACCGTAGGATACGATCTCGTATGCCCTGATATTCTCAGAGCCGGTTTTCGGCTGGTCGATGGCCAGGAACCGGATATCCTCATGCTGCGCTGCGAGCTTGCGGTTGAGACCGGCATACTGGTACCCGACCGTGATGACCAGACCGGGCCGTTCTGGCCCGCGGGTGCTGTTCAGGAGCCCGGGGAGCGTTGCCAGATCGGCCGGCGTGAACTCCTTTGTGGTAAATACCATATCCTTCTGCGCCGCTGCCAGGCCCTGGTACGCGGCATCGGTGTACGAGAGGTCGCCTTTCTCCGACCCGTACACGATATAGATTACCGGCTGTGGCGAATCATGCGGCATCTGCGGCAGAACAAAGATCGCCGCGAGGATGGCAACGCCTGCCACGATGATCCCAAAAAGGAAGTACTTCGAGTCCATGAAAACCTGTCCGCCCGGGTTTTATCCTTGTCACGCACGGAGACGGGTCATGCCCGGTTCCACGTACCGGCCGGCGCCGAGCAGCCATGTCCCGTCAACATCCGTCACGTAACTGATCTTGAGCTGGGTACGGTTATTTGCAGGATTTACCGAGTAATACTCAACCATCCCTTCCCCGTTGCGGGCGGTGCCGGTCATGGCCCGGATATGGTACGAGCCCATGGGATCGGTTACATCGAGGCGGTTCACCCCGATCTGGTCGGGACGGTACGGCCACGCGAGAGTATTTCCGGAATAATCGTAGGCAAAGAGGTAAAGATCGTCTTTGATGAACGAGCCGTTCAGGTTATTGAATTCTAAAAGCGCCCGCTCTCTTCCGTACGTTGTCGCATACGACTTTGCATCCGCGACAAACTGCTTAAGGTCAGGATCGATGAGCCGGTCCTCACTTGTGTAGATCCCTGCCCCGATCCAGTACGTATCGTCAACCGGGCGTACGTAACTTACCTTGTACCGGACGGTGAAGTTTTCTTTCGGGTCCGGGTACTGGTACAGGAGATATCCGCCACCCTCGCGGGCAAGCTGGATTTCGGTCCTTGTATAATACCTGCCGGAGGTATCCCGGGTATGGTAAAAATTGGTGCCGACCAGTTGCGGCTGGAAGGGCAGTGCGAGCGCATTTCCGGAATAGTCCAGCGCATAGATGTAGAGGTCTCCCCGTGCAAACCCTCCTGACGGGTTGTTGAACGCTGCAAGGGCAGCCTCCTTCCCGTTCATCCGGGCATATCCCGCAGCAGAATCAACAAAATCCTTGATCTCCTGCGTGGTTGAAGGCGCTTCCGGCACGGGAGCTGCCACCGGTTCGATAGGACCATAGTAGACGCCGGAGCCGAGCCACCAGTCATCATCCACTTTTGCCACGTACCCGAGTTTCTTCTCGATTGCATGGTTGTGCACCGGGTTCTGGTAATAGAACCAGACAAACCCGGTGCCGTTGTTGACGGCATCGATGAATCCCTGCGCATACAGGTTGCCGAGGGCATCCCGTTCATACAGCCGGCTCACGCCAATCTTCTCGGGGCTGAACGGGTGGGCAAGGGTGGTGCTGTTGAAGTCATACGCAAAGATGTAGAGTTCGCCCCGGACAAAGGATCCTTCAGGATTGGAGAATTCCACGAGCGCTGCCTCCTTCCCCACCTCTTTTGCATACGCAACCGCTTCGTGGACAAAGGCGACGAGGGTCTCGTTGGTTGTGGCATTGACGGGAGCGATGGTATCCGGCAGTGCCATAACCGGCGATGATGAAGGGCCGGTACACCCGGAAGCGATGAGCAGCAGGGCGAGGATGAGGCAGGGCAGAACACGGGACAATGCCGGTTTCATGGCTAGAGGTGGTTCATGATCGCTATTAAACCGGTATGATTTTTTCCCTTGAAGAGAAGAGCGCCTAAAATGTTTTTTATCGTATCCGGCCCGGGGGGAAATCAGCCTGGCAAGCCATTTTTATCGAGGAGAACCTTTTTGATCCTCGTTTATAATCTCACCGGGCGTTCCCGCAACCATTATTATCCGTCACTCAACAATTCCCGTATGGCGCCGCAAGAGGAACGGAAAGGGAAGAAGGGAGAGCCGGTCACCGATATGCTCCCGGAACTGCTCGCCATGGCACTTGCCGGCGACAAGGACTTCATCCTCTGCCATGAGACGGATGAAGAGACTAATATTCAGACGATCCATGTCATGACCGGCAGGTTCATCACGCCCTGCATGCTCCGGAAACTGATCGGGCAGGCCGAATCGCAGAAAGATGAAGGTGCAACTCTCCTGTCGAAACCGGTAAAATCAGCCCGGAAAAAAGGCAAAAGGCCGATCAGTGCTGAGTCCCGTCTTCCTGCACGCCCATCTCCGTTTCCACGTACGTCCCTGCCGGGACACTTTCACCTCCTGCCCTCCCATGATTGATATGCCGGCATGAACCGGACCTTATCATGGAATGCCAGTACACCAGCTGCCGCATGACCTGCCACCGGTGCAGCCATGCCTGGACGTATATGGGAACACGCCTCAATTCGCTCTCGCGATCCCGCCGGCCGGTCAAGGTGCCGTGCCCCCGCTGTCACGCGAAGGTAACAATGGACACAAAAGAGGCGGTCTGATTATGGGGGTGAGCACCGCATGAATTCATGAGCGGATGCGGTACTGCCCTTCGGGCACCCGTATCTCGAACCGGACCCCGATGCCCGGAACCCCCGTTTCAGTGATGGAGAGCCCGGTGATCTCAAGGATCTCGCGGGCGAGGAAGAGACCAAGACCCGTGTGTGTCCCAAAACCCCGAAAAAAGATCTTCTGTTTGATCTCAGGTGAAACCCCCACGCCGTTGTCCTCGTACAGGATCGTGATTCCTTCGGGCGTCTTCTCGTACCGGATGCTGATCGTGGTCACATGACCGCCATGCTGGATCGAGTTGTCCACCAGGTTGTAAAAGACGCGTTCCAGGAGCGGGTCGGCAAACACCTCGATATCTTCCATGAGCGGAATGAACGTGATCGAATAGGTCCCCATGACCGGGAGCAGGTGGCCAAAGATATCTGAAACGCTCATCCACTGCGGTGCTTTTGCCCCGAGCGTCTCGTAGTCCCGGGCAAACTCGATCTGGTGCCGGATGTTCTCGACTGCATTCTCCTGCACCCGGATCAGTTCCTTAATTGCCGGATCTTTTGCAGTATCCTTGAACGTATCGATATTGAGGAGGAGCACCGTCACCTGGTTGAGGATATCATGCCGGGTGATGCTTGAGAGAAGGTTGATCTTCTTCCGGGCGAGAGCGAGGGCGTTCTCGGCCAGCTTCTGGCTTGTGATGTCCCGGATCATGATGATGCGCCCTTTCACCTCGTTCTCCCGCGAGAGGATCGGGTTGCACCGCAGCTCGAAATACCACTGCCTGCCACCAATCTCCCGTTCCATCTCATGAACCTGTTCTGCCCGCAGGTCCGCGGTAACCGGAAAAATTGACCCCGAATCAGGGCAGGGGAACAGGGTTTCGACCGGGACGCCCACCGCGTTTTTGAGGGGGAGCCCAAGGATCCGCTCGGCCGGGGCATTGAGGCTCGTGATGCGGTTCTGGACATCGAGGACGATCATGCCGTCACTCATGTTGGCAAGAACCTGGTCCTGTGCCATGGGAGTTATGTCCAGGAGCTGGTATCGCACCATCCCGATAAGGACCGCAAAACCCGAGATGAGAAAGGCAAGGGGTGTTGGATCGATGACGATGACGTGGATCTGCCTGACTGCATACGCGATATTGACAAAGAACGGGATGAGGACGGCAACCAGGATCGCTATCATCTGGCCCCGGTACAGGCCGGATGCAAAGACGAAACGCTGGAGGATGATCATGATAGCGATGTAGATGATCAGGTAAGCGTACACGATATTGAACCAGAAGAACGGTCCATACGAGATGTCCGCGTACACAAGGCTGCCGACCACCTGCTCGCTAACCGAAGAGTAGAAGAGGTGGTGCAGGGGATTGGTGGCAACAAGGACAAAACTGATGACCGGGACCACGCTGAGGAGGAGGAGGTTGTGGGGAGTGATCCAGTGCTCCCGGCCGGAGTATTCAAAGGAGAAGAGGAGCCACGCCACCGGTACGGTGACGATTCCGGGGTACTGGAGCGTGACTGCCAGCATCTGGGTTGCGAGATCGGCACTGGCAACCTCAAATGCAGCCCCGAATGACCAGATCGCGACTGCCAGCATCAGGAGGGCAAACGATTTTGCGCCAACATACGAGCGGTTCCTCCACCCGGTGGCGGCAAGGATGAGCATGATACACCCGCAGGTCAAAAATGGGATGAAATACGGAGAATATTGCCAGATCATGAAGATGCCCCCGGATACCCGGTATCAGTACCTGCCCGCGTACCACACCTGCAGGACACAAGAGCGCTCATTACGCTTCTGTTTGGGTGTTGCTTATGAATAAACGCTTTCCTTGCGCCCGAATCGGGGATTGAATAAAAAAACTGTGCCGGAATAAAAGGGGGGCTGGAATTACCGGGCCGTTCACCGCTCGATTTGCCGGATATGCTCGTCGGTCTTTTTTGCAAGCTCGCTCTTGTTCTGGAGGCGCGAGACATCCGAGATGGCCTCGAGGACATGGACCGATTCCTCCAGAAACGAGAGCACGTCCATGGGGAAGAGTTCGATCCCGTACTCGTCAAGAAGCGCGGCGGAGATCTGCCGGTGGTCGAGCCCGTTCTCGCGGAGTTCTAAGACTTTTTTGGCAAACTTCTTCTCCGGGCAGCCGCAGAGCGGGGAGTCGCGGCACTCGCAGCGGAGGAAATCATTGAAAAATGCGAGGATCTGTTCCCTCACATGATAGTCAAGGACATCGTAATTGATGCGCGAGCAGAGGGTCTCGAGCATGTTTCCGCTAAAGGCCAGCTCGGGAAGGCGATAGCCGGCGAGACGTTCAATTTTTTTTGCGTGTCGGAAACGTGCCCGGTCAGCGATCAATCGTCGTCCCCGGTGCTCTCGTCAAAGTTCTTGAGCGAGGTCATCGCCTCGTTCATCCGCTCGCACTCGATTAACCACTCGTCAAAAAGGGTGGGGTTCTCGAGATCGTCTTTGACATATTTCCCGCAGCAGGCTGCACCGTCAATGACCGCGGCGGCAATATTGGATGCCGTCTCAAGGGCAAGTTCCATGTCCTTCTCGATCTGGGCTTTGCCGTTCTTGACAAGGGTCTTGATGTCCTTGTCAAACTCGCCGGACAAATATTTCCTGCTGCCGCCAAAGAGCACGAGCTTGGGTAACTGGAGGATCTGGACAATCTCTTCTAGATCTCCCTTGGGAGTGGAGGTCATGACGATTGCTTCGACAGCGGCAAGCTTGTCGAGAGCTTCGTTTGCCGAGAAACGCTTGTTCTGGTAGAGTTTGATGATCTTGAGGACCTCGATGGTGATATCGACAGAGAATCCGTCAAGGATCCGGAACCCTTCCGGTAGTTCCTCGCTTGTCGGTTCAACCTCGAAACTTGCTTCCGAGAGGGTCTTTAACCAGTTGTCCCAGCGTTCCTGGTTGTAAAAGATATAGAATAACTTGAGCGGTTCTTCTTCAGCTTTCTTAGTCGCCTTCTTTGCCATTTCAGTACAGTATTCCCTCCCGTGATTAAATGATTTCGTTGAAACGGGGAAATGAGGGTACCGGATAAAAAAGGTATTGCCCGGGGATTTCCCTCTGCGGACGGCAGGCTGGCCTGTTTTTACAAAATATGATTGTGGGGACCCTCCGGCTCCTGCTGCCACGAACGGTTATCACCCTTGAATGGCAATATCTGAACGAACTATGGATGCCTCAGGGGTTGATCCCGTGCAGGAAACGCTCGTGATGGCACGGTACGGGGAGCTCTTCTTAAAAAGCGAGCCGGTGAAGCGCCATTTTATCGGGTTGCTCCTGCGAAACATCAGAAAAGCGCTCGCAGCATCCGGCCGGGAATGCCGGTTCGAGACGCCCCGCGGGAGGATCCTCATCTACGGTGATGAGCCGGACCAGGTTGCCGGAATCGTCTCGCGGATCTTCGGCATCGTAGATGTCAGCATCTGCCACCGCACATCCACAGAGATCGCGGATCTCTGTGCAGTCGCCCTCCCGCTGGCAAAGTCACGGCTCCATGCCGGCATGAGTTTTGCAGTCCGGGGAAAACGCCAGCACAAGACCGGGATGAACAGCCAGGAACTGGGTATGGAGGTGGGCTCGCATATCTATGACAATATCCCGGGCCTTACGGTTGACCTCGACACGCCGGACTACGAGATCTTCATCGAGGTCCGGGACTTCGGGGGGCTGGTGTACGACCGGCGTATCCCGGGGCCGGGAGGGCTCCCGTGGGGCACGCAGGGACGGGCGCTCGTCCTCCTCTCCGCGGGCATCGACTCACCGGTCGCCTCATGGCTTGCCATGAAACGGGGCTGCGAGATCACGCACCTGTATCTCGATGCCGGCCGTTGGGCGGGAGCCGATGTTACCGCTGCGGCAATTGACAACCACCGGAAACTCTCGGTCTGGTGTGCCGGAAACCCGCTCTCTCTGGTCATTGCCCGGAACGAAGAACTGTTTGACCGGATGAGCCAGAAAAAAATTCCCCCGCGGTACCGGTGCGTTATCTGCAAACGGTTCATGCTGAGGATGGCGGCCCGGATGATGAGGCATGAAGGGGCGCTTGCGGTGATGACGGGCGAGAACCTTGGGCAGGTGGCGTCCCAGACCCTCGCAAACCTTGGCGTTATTGCAGACGGCATCTCCGTGCCCGTCCTCCACCCGCTGATTAC
>JBFYKS010000068.1:0-12069 GCA_041305785.1 Methanoregula sp.
AGTTTCCGGGGAGTGGTGCTGACCGTTTCCGGGCCGGTGTTCCGGGCCTGATATCACGAATTCACCCTACAGGTTTATCAGGGAGCAGTGATAATCGCTATAGATTGTTTTATAAAGAATAAATCCCGCGATGATCGCAATGCGAACAATCACCCAGCCAAACACTCAGCCCGGCCTCGTTCTTATCTGGAGGATATAGGTGCCACCCGTTGCACAGCTTCCCGAAGTCGTGTCAAGGAACGAGGACCAGACCCTGCTCACCCTCTACCAGCTTGCCGGAGAGGAGAGCGGGGGTTTTGTCGCATTCCGGCCGCACTTCATCGACCGGATCACCCGGAGCCTCGTACTTGGCCCGTCCGTTGCCGTTCAGGCACACATCCCCGGACCGGTTACGGTGCGGGAACTCACCCCTGCCGAGATGGTACGGGCCGAGCGGGAACTCTGGATCCACTACCACCAGCAGAAGGCCGACCGGAAGAACGACCGGCTCTTTGCCGCTTTTGCCGGAACCCGGCTCATCGGCGTTGCCCGCTGCTCCCGGCACCCGGATGGCCTTGAGGTGGATGCCGTGTATGTCCTTGACGAGTACCGGCTCAAGGGGTATGCCCGGTCGGTCATGCAGCTCTTGATCGAGGAGTGCGGCCGGAGCGAGACCCTGTACATGCACTCCAAAACCGAGCTCGTGGACTTCTACGGGAGCATGGGGTTCCGGCTCATCCCCGAGGCCGAACTCCCGCGCTCCATCCGCGACCGGTTCGACTTTGTCATGGGAGACCTGGCAAGCATCAAGGTCTGCCCGATGCGCCGGGAGCCGGGATTTGCTTCTCCGGATCCTGAAGGAGGCGTGACGGCATGATCGCCAGCCTTTTTTTTGCGGCACTCCTCCTCCTCCTTGCCGGGTCCATCGTCCCCCTCGTGATCCGTGCGGATCGCACCCTCCTGCGGACGTTCTCGTACGGCTGCACGATCCTTGCCGCGGTTCTTCTGGCAGTCCTCTCGCTTCCGGTCATTCTTGGCAGCGGCACCATCCTGCTTCCCGCGTATACCCCGGCCGGTCTCTTCTCCATCGGGCTTGTCATCGACCGGCTCGCGGCATTCTTCCTCCTCCTCATCGCGGTCGTCTCATTCTGTGTTGCGCTCTATTCCCTCGAATATTCTGAACACATGGATGGCGGCATGCGCCGCAACCTCCTTTGCGGCTGTACAAACCTCTTTGTTCTTGCCATGGTGCTCGTTGTTACCGCCGCCGACACCTTCTCGTTCTTCCTCTTCTGGGAACTCATGGCCGCCTCCTCCTTCCTTCTCGTTATGTACGAATACGATCGGCCGGCAACTCCCCGGGCCGGGATTTTTTACTTTGTGATGACCCACCTCTCGGCCCTCTTTGTGATGCTGGGCATCCTCCTCCTCTGGTTCGAGAGCGGCTCGTTTGCGCTGGAACGGCTGGCCGGCACCCCTTCGCTCCTTGCCACCTGCGCTTTTGTCTGCCTGTTTTGCGGCTTTGCCATCAAGAGCGGCATCATCCCGTTCCACAAGTGGCTCCCGTATGCACACCCGGCCAGCCCCTCGCCCATCTCCGCCCTGATGTCTGCGGTCATGCTCAAAGTCGCGGTATACGGGCTCATCAGGTTCATCCTTGATGTATTTTCCCCGGAACTCTGGTGGGGCGTCCTCATCCTCGTCTTCGGGAGTGCGTCTGCTGTCCTCGGGGTCATCTATGCCTTCAAGGAGCATGACCTCAAGGCGATGCTCGCGTACTCAAGCATCGAGAATATCGGGATCATCTTCATGGGTATCGGCCTGTTCGTGGTGCTTGGGACATCCGGCCTGCCCGACCTTGCCACCCTCGCGCTTCTCGGCGCCCTCTTCCACTCCCTCAACCACGCCCTCTTCAAGAGCCTCCTCTTCTTAACCGCCGGATCCGTTGTCCATGCCACGCACACCCGGAACATCGAGCACATGGGCGGCCTCATCCACCGCATGCCGGTGACCGGCGCGCTCTTCTGCACCGGCTCCCTTGCGATTGCTGCCCTTCCCCCCCTGAACGGGTTCGCAAGCGAACTGTTGATCTTCATCGCGTTCTTCACTTCTGTTACGGTCGTTGACCCGCTCCTCAAGGTCTTCCTCTTCCTCTGCCTCGCCCTCTTTGCCTTAACAAGCGCCCTCTCGGCAGCCTGCTTTGTCAAGGCATTCGGCTCGGTCTTTCTCGGGATGCCGCGTTCTCAAAAGAGCGAAGAAGCCCGCGAGGTGCCAACGCTTATGCTGCTTGGCCCGGGCATCCTTGCGGCAGCCTGCGTGGTGCTGGGTGTCTTTGCCCTGCAGGTGATAACCCTTGCCGGGTTCTCGGTTCCCCTGCCGGACCTCTTCCTTATCGGGCTTCTCCTCCTCATGATGCTGGTGCTCACGTACGCCGTCCTCTTCTTCATCTCGCCCCGGGCTTTTCGGATAAGCGAGACCTGGGGCTGCGGTATGCACTTCCAGGAGGCCGGCGGCGAATATACCGGTCATGGGTTCTCCCAGCCGCTCGAGATCATCTTCTCGCCGCTCTACCACACCCGGATCAAAAACGAGCGGCAGTTCTTCGATGACCACAACACCATCTTTTGCTCCGGCACTGCCGATATAAGGCTCCTCAGGGTCTTTGAGGAGTACCTCTACCTCCCGGTTGCGCGGAAATTTTCAACGATTGCAACAACCATTGCACAGTTCCAGAACGGGTGCCTCGACACGTACATTCTCTATGTCTTCATCACGGTCATTGCCCTGCTCGTCTTTCTGGGGTGGTCTGCATGACTAGTGATTTCATCCTCTACATCCTCCTCAACACCGGGTTTGTCCTCCTTGCAGCCCCGCTCTTCTCCGGTGTGATCAAGAAAGTCAAGGCCTGGACGCAGGGAAGGCAGGGCCCGCCGCTCTTCCAGCAGTACTTCGTCCTCCTAAAACTGGTAAAAAAAGAGGTCATTTACTCTCCCAACTCCTCGTGGGTCATGCGGGCAGTCCCGCTTGTGAACATGGCAGCGATACTCTTGGCAGCGCTCTTTGTCCCGCTCATCTTTGTGCCGGAGCCGGTCGGGGGCATCGGGAACATCATCCTCTTCTTGTACCTCCTTGCCCTTGCCCGGTTCTTCATGGCGCTTGCCGGTCTCGATGCCGGGAGTTCCTTTGGCGGCATGGGCAGCTCCCGCGAGATGAGCTTTGCAGCCATCATCGAGCCCACGACCATCATCGTCTTTGCCGCCCTTGCGGTCGTCTTCAAATCCTTAAATATCTTTACGATGTTTTCGGGCTCTCTTGCCACCGGCACCCTTGCCACCCCGACGCTCATCCTCATCGGCATCTCCCTCTTCATCATCCTTGTTGTCGAGACCTCCCGTATCCCGGTCGATAACCCCGAGACCCACCTGGAACTGACGATGGTCCACGAGGGGATGCTCCTTGAGCTGTCGGGAAAGAACCTGGCTCTCATGGAACTCTCTGCTGCGGTCAAACTTACCCTCCTGATGGCGCTCCTCATCAACCTCATCGTCCCGGCCGGCCTTGCCCTCACCCTGACCGCTGCCGGAATCCTGCTGGGAGCAGTCCTGTTCGTCCTCAAAGGCTCCGTGCTCGCGGTGATCATCGGTCTCTTCGAGGCCTCTATGGCAAAGAAACGGTTATTCCAGGTCCCGAGCCTCTTTGCCATGGCGTTCTTCTTCTCGACCCTGATCATCATCATCGAGGTGCTCGCATGATCGAATCCGCACTCCTTGCCGGGTTAGTCAAGGTCTTCTTCGTCTGTATCATCATTACTGCCGCATACATCATCACGGCAAGGAACTTAATCTCGCTCGTCTCGGTCTACTCCCTCCAGTCATTCACCCTCGTCATCATCGCCATCCTCCTCTACCTCATCGAAGGGGCACCGGTACTGATTGCCATCGCTGCTGTCACGTTCGCAAGCAAGGTGCTTATCATCCCGTACTTCATCGCCACCATCCAGGAGAAGATCCGTATCAAGCGGGACATCGAGTTCCATTTCCTGAGTCCCACGAGTTCGCTCCTCCTCTCCATGGGGCTGATGCTGCTCGTCTATATCGCGCTCTCGCGGGTCATGGAAGGTGCTGCTGCACGGGAGAGCCTCTTCTTCTTTGGTGCGGTGCTCGGGATCTCGCTGATGCTCATGGGCATGATGGTGACCTTCTCACGGAAACGGGCGCTCACCAAGGTTCTGGGCTTCCTCTCGATGGAGAACGGGGTCTTGCTCTTTGGCCTCTTTGTCACCGAACTGCCGTTCATCATCGAATTTTTGATCGTGATCGACCTCATCATCCTCGTGCTGCTCACCACCATCCTGACGGTCGGTCTCGACTCAACGCTTGAGGACTACCACAAGCGCCTGCACCGTTTCCATCTCTGGGAAGACACGGAGGAAGTCCGATGATAATCCTCCTGTTCTCAATTATTGGCGCTCTCACGCTGGCAGGCGTCATCATCAGCAGGAACCAGCGCCAGATGAATACGGTCTGCATCGCCCAGTCGGTTGCGTTTGCATTCATTGCCCTCGGTATTCTCTTTACCGGCCAGGTACCGGTAACCGTGTTCCGCATCGGCAGCCCGTTCTTCTTCATCGACCACCTCGGGCTCTACGAAGTTCTCATCAGCACCGTCATCTTCACCTTTGCTGCTTTGTACTCCCGGGGCTATGTCGAGGGTCTGCTCGAACGCGGGGAACTCGAGAAGGGCAGCCTCCGTCTCTTCTATGGAGCGTGGGCTGCACTCCTTACGGTCCTCGTCCTCGCGTTCTTCTCCGACAACCTCGCCCTCTTCTGGATATTTGCCGAACTGACCACGGTGATCTCGGCAATTCTGGTTGCAATCCTTGCGGCCCGGGAGAACATCGATGCCGCGATCAAGTACATCTTCATCGCCTCGACCTCGATGCTCTTCTCGTTCATCGGCTTCATCTTCTTCTTTGAGATCGCCCGCACGGTCACGGGGACCGGCACGCTGAACTGGACCGAACTCCTTGCAACCGCCCATGCATTCCCGCCATTCATGGCAACGGCAGCGTTTGTGCTGGTCTTCATCGGGTTTGCCGCAAAGTCGGGCATCTTCCCGTTCCACACGTGGCTCCCTGAAGCTCATGCCAAGGCCCCGTCAGCGGTCAGCGCGGTCCTCTCGGGCGTGCTCTTAAACGTGGGCATCTACGGCATCATCCGTGCGTATGCCCTCGTCCACCAGACCGATTCAGGAACAACGGTCTCGTTCATCCTCGCATTATTCGGGGTCCTGACGATTGGTATCGCTGCGTTCTCGATGATTCCGGAGAGGAATTTGAAAAAGCTCATTGCGTTCTCCAGTATCGAGAACATGGGGATCCTGCTCGTGGGGCTCGCGGTTGCAACCCCGGTTGCCCTCTTCTTTGTCCTCTTCCATATCATGGCCCACTCCTTAACCAAAGCTTCCCTCTTCTTCTCGGCCGGGATCCTTCATTGCCAGTACAAGAGCCCGCTCTCGAGCGAGGCGGTGGATGATATCCGGGATGTCTTTTTCTTCCAGCCGCTTGCCGCATGGGGAGTTATCATCGGCGGGATAGCCATCATCGGTATGCCGCCGTTTCCCATCTTCATCTCCAAGTTCTTCCTCATGCTCCAGGTAGGGACGGTCTCGCCGCTTGTTCTTGCCGTTGTCCTTGTGCTCCTCTTCATCGCAACGGTTGCGCTTGGGTACTTTGTCATCACCAATTTTACGAAGCGGTCCGATCCCGGCCGGGACGCAGAACTTGTCCCGTACAAAACTCCGGCAAGCATGCAGGTGCCGGTCATTGTCCTGCTCGTCCTCCTCCTCATCATGGGCATCATCTTTACCCGGGGCGAGGTCTCGTTCATCACCAGTATCATAACGGAGTTGAGGTTTTCATGATTCCCCTCACGGATACCACAACCGGCCGGCTTATCGAGATCCTGGGCCCCGATGTTCCATTGCGCCAGGTCACCCCTGGGACCGGTGGCGAGGTCAATCTCCGCATTAACAAGGCGGACTTTACCCGTGCTGTTGCCCAGCTTGCCGCCGGCCAGTTTGCCCTCATCGGGCTCTTTGGCGTAGAAGCGTTTGAGAACAATCCGGGTAAAAGCATCCTGTATGTTTTCGAGAAGCAGGAGCTTCTTCTCGTCCTTATTCCTGAAGGCAGCGGCAATCTGCCCTCAATCGCCCGCATCTTCCCGTCCGCCTCGTGGTTCGAGCGGGAGAGCCGGGACGGATTTGGTATTGAGTTTGACGGTGCGTTCGATACCCGCCGGCTCTTCCTCCATGAAACCTACCCGGAACATTTCCACCCGCTTGAAAAATCCTTTGTCAACGCGCCGATCACCCCCCGCCCCGGGATCAGTCCTGCCGATGAGTATCCTTTCAGGAAAGTTGACGGTGTGGGCGTTTACCAGGTTCCCGTTGGCCCGGTGCATGCAGGGATCATCGAGCCCGGCCATTTCCGGTTCAGCGTTATCGGCGAGACCATCTTCAATCTCGAACTCAGGATGTTCTACAAGCACCGGGGGATTGAGAAACTCATGGAAGGCAAAGCGCCGGCAGCATGCCTGCCGGTCGCCGAGGCGGTGAGTGGTGACGAGTCAGTGGCAAACGCAACCGTGTTCTGCATGGCTGCCGAGCAGATAGCAGGAGTTGCGGTGCCGGAACGGGCATGGTATCTCCGGACCATTCTCCTCGAGATGGAGCGGATCGTCTCTCATCTGGGTGATGAAGCGGGGATGCTCGTCGACGTCGGATTCCCGCTCGGGGCAAACCAGTTCTTTGTCCTGCGCGAGGATATGATGCGGAAAAGTGCTCATATTACAGGTTCCCGGTTCCTGCGGGGCATGATCTGTCCCGGCGGGGTTTTCCGGGACGTGCCGGAAGCAAATCTTGTGGATCTTGCAGCGTTCATTGCCCGCCTGAAGAGCCGGTTCCAGGTAGGTCTCAAGATTGTCCTCTCCACCACCTCGGTCATCGACCGTTTTGCGACAACCGGGATCGTCAACCGTTCGCTCATCCTCCCGCTCGCCCTTTCAGGCCCGGTAGCCCGGGCAAGTGGCGGCACGGAGGATACGCGTGTTCTGCACCCGTATGGGGTGTATGGGCGGTACACCCCCGCGGTAAGGTCTCTTCATGACGGCGATGTCCTTGCACGGTTCACGGTGAAAGCCGCGGAGATCATGGACTCCCTGGATCTCATCGGACGGATGCTTGAGGAGATGCCACAGGGGCCGGTGCTTGCAGAATTTTCTGCACGGGACGGGTACAGCCTCGCCCTGGTGGAATCTGCGCGGGGAGAGAACCTCTGCTGGCTCTGGATCAAGGATAAGAGGGTCGAACGCTGCAAGTTCAGGACGGCATCCTTCTGCAACTGGCAGGCAATCGAGCATGCCGTGCAGGAGAACATCCCGCCGGATTTCCCGGTCATCAACAAGAGCATGAACCTCTCCTACGCGGGGACGGACTTATAGGGGTGAATGATGGTAAACGCACTCTCCTGTTTCTTCAAGGAAAAACTGACCGAAGAAGAGCCGGTCCGCGATGAGGAAGTCGAACGGACAGGTCATGCAATCAGGGCGGAGATCGACGCGGTCTTTGGCCGGAGCCTTGCCATCCGCGAGCTGGATACCGGCAGCGACAATGCCGCCGAGATCGAGATAAACAACCTCAGCAATCCCTATTACGATGTCGAGCGGTTCGGTATCACGTTTGTTGCATCGCCCCGGCACGCGGATCTGCTGCTGGTCACGGGGGCTGTCACCCACAACATGGCGATCGCGGCAAAGAAGACTTATGATGCCATGCCGTCGCCCAAATTCGTTATCGCGGTTGGGGACGATGCCTGTGATGGCGGTATCTTTGCCGACACGTATGGGGTTTTGGGCGGTGTTGATAGAATCCTTCCCGTGGACCTGAAGATTCCGGGTAATCCTCCGGCCCCAAAAGAGATCCTGGCCGGCCTGCTGGCCCTGATGAAAAAAGCACGCAGGGAGGGGTAATCCCCCGCCCCGTGCCGATTATTCCTCGACGATAAAATCCTGCTGTTTCTTCTGGCTAACGTCCTCGACGGTCTCCATGGCGCCGGTGACCGATCCGGTCGAGTCGCGGATGAGGGTTGCCGTGACATGCAGCCATTTTCCCAGAGGGCCGATGTGGGGAAAGAAGCTCGTGCACTCGTACCCGCTGTCATTTGAGGGTATACGCCTGCAGGTGCCGTTGAATGCAGTTTTGATCTGTTCGGTGTCGTCATCAACCAGAAGGTCAACCAGGCACGGCATTTCCTTGTCAAAAAACGCCTTCCAGTGCAGACGTGTCCCGACCATCTCCTCGCTCTTGAAACCGGTGAGGATCTCAAGCGCCCGGTCCCAGAAGACCACCTTGTGGTTTTTATCGATGAAGAACCGGGGCACGGTGGGGATCTGGAAGATGGTGTGGAGCAGCCGGTCGCGCTCCTGCATCGCGCGCTCTGCCTGCCGCTGCATTGTCGTGTCTTCAAGGATCAGCGTGATGCCGGGCTCACCGTTCTGGAGCCGGGTCGGAATGAACCTCCCGTCAAGGTACCGTTCTTCAGATCCCCGGACGATCAGGATCTCCTTCTTCCACGATGAACCGCCATTGAGCAGGGCATACAACCTTCCCTCCTCTGCGGGCGAGAGAAGGGAGACCGGGGGCGAACTGAGACGCGTTTTGAGGATATCCGTCTTGGGTGCCCCGGCAAATGCGCAGAGCGAATCGCTGGCTTCAATGATCCGCAGGGACTTGTCAATGATGATGATGAGCTCTTTTGCAAAATTGATGATGCTCGTCACCGGTACCCGCTGTGACAGGGTGTAGAGCTTGGCATTGCCCACGTGACGGAGCTCGAGCTGCCCGGTGGCGGTCAGGACTTCTAAGTACTTGGCAACAGAGTTCCGGCTCATTCCGACTGCAGCAGAGATCTCCTTGATGGAGAGGCCAAGCGGCTGATCTTTGAGGATTTGGCGTATCCGTGTCGCTTCGTCTGCTGCCGTGTTGTTGCCCATCATGTCATTCACTCCTTCAGGACCTGGATAAAAGCCCGTACCTGATACCTGGTTCACCCTGCAGGTTTTTACCTGCTCATCCTCTTCTGGCATAAGATTGGATCCTAATGCCTAAATAGGAGGTGAGGTATAATATGTATTGTGCATAGTGTTTGTGCACTAGCGCACAGCATACCAGTCAGACGCGGGGGCTGCTCCTGTCTATACCATGGTTGATATACACACCTCTGAATCCCATATCACCATACCAGGACACCCCAATACCGTTTCAGTCAAATATGGAGTGGAACTTTTATATAAAAAAATCCCGGCACCACGTCCCCTTTCCCAGCCCTCACCGGGAAAGAATGATCGGGATTTTTTCACCTCCTCCGTATGAAAATTAAAAAATTCTCATTTCAGGCCGGCCAGCTTCTCTGCGAACGGGTGAAATGATCGGACCTGCTCTTGCTGCTCTTCGCTTGCAAAGCCCATGGCGACGGCATAGAGAAGGAGCAGGGCGTTATCCAGTGCAACCGCAGATTCCTGTTCCGAATCGGTGCCATCCGGTGCCGGGTGGAAGAGGAGCGGATACGTGTCCGGACTGAAATGGCGGAGTTTGCAGGGAAGTGCGGGAGCAGATCTGCACTGCGCATCGTGATCGGCAATGATTCCAAAGGCTGTGGTAAGAGCGCTCTCCCCCTCAGTTCCGGGCTCCTGCAGGTACTTCCGGGCAAGTGCGGCAGCCATCTCGTACTCGCCGTGCGCAAACCGGATAAAGATCCGGCCCGCATCTGCGGCGGTGCCGGAAGGGACGCCTGCCATCTCCTGACCTGTCCGGGTGATATAGTCGAAAAGGGGTCCTTCGTCAATCCCCCCTGAAACGGGGCTGGCACTGCCGAACCGGCGTTTGAGCCGGATGAGCAGGATGGTCAGGCTTGCCGCGTACAGGAGCAACAGCATAATCCCGGCCGAAGAGTCGGAGGGGACGATGAAGAAGATGATGGCATAGATCGGTGTCGAGATGGCAACGATGTCTTTTCTTGGACGGGCAAGGGCCAGGTACGCCAGGATGAGCGATGCGGCAACGCAGCCGAATGCAGGATACCGGATATCGAGCGGGATATTGTGCATCTCTGCAAGGATCGCAACCGCTGCCCCGCCAAATGAGAGGAGGGGAACTGCGAGTTCCAGCCACCATTCTGCATTTGCTGACAGGTCTAAGGGTTTTTCCACGATGAACACTTCCATACCGCCGTCAACCCGGGCCTCATCAGATCTTTTAGGGCCCGATCTTCCGGATGACTGCACGCAGCGATAGATTACTTCTTGATCTTCTTGATTGAGACGCAGTTGATTACAGGATCACCTGTGACAATGTACCTGCGGATAACCTGTCCGAGCACTTCCACCACATCATTGACTTTGACTTCCTCTTCGGGACTGGTGAACATCTTGACCGAGATCGTTCCGGACCGGTCTGCAATAAGATACTGGGGGCGGTTCAAAAACTGGAAATATACGCGTTCCACCACACCCTCTATCCGCACCGGTTTACCCACCATGTTCTCATTGACCAGTTTGACCCGGACGGTCTTTGCCTCGGCCTCGTACTGGGGAGTAAGATCCGCATACTGGCTGCGGCTCATGTAGTTCAGGATGATGGGTATGACCAGCAGCATGAACAGGCAGGGGATCAGCCAGATGAGACTTGACCGGATTTCAGGGTTGTAAATGGAGGTGATAAGCAAAAGGATGGTGAAGACAATGAACACCGCGATAGCGAGGACAGAGATCTTCACATTGATGTTTCCAATCTTCATTCATGGGATATTTGTCGTCTATCTACTTCAGTGCTGCGATTATGTTCCGGATTGTTTTCAGGCACGGCGGGGATTTTTCTTTTGGAGAGAACAGACCTCCGGTCTTTGCCTTGAAATTTCTTATCACAAAGAAAACAGATGAGCCGGTTCACGGTTGCCCTGTTCTATGGGGCAAACAGAAAAAAAAGAGCCCCGGGTTTTTATCCGGATGAGATGGGTCCGGGCCACAGGGCTGAATGATGAGGCGACAATAATACGGGGGATGGTGATGATACTACCTCCGCTATTGCGATTACGGATATTCTGAGATTGAGGTCTCCGTTTTTCATAAAAAGATTTGATTGTGGTGAAATTTTTTTATTTCAGTGCTGCAATCTCTTTCCGGAACGCGACCCAGTAGATCACGCCGACGAAGAATAATCCTCCGACAATGTTACCAATGGTAACCGGTATGATGTTTGCAGTAAACATGGTAATCCAGTTGATGCTGGCATTGATTTTTGTTGGATCGGTAACGAAACCCTGTGTGAAGATGCCTGCCGGGATGAAGTACATGTTGGCGACACAGTGTTCGAATCCGCTGGAAACGAAGGCCATGATCGGGAACCAGATACCAAAGAACTTGCCCACTGCATCATCTGCACAGATACCGAGCAGGATAGCGAGGTTGACAAGCCAGTTACAGGCAATGCCCTTGAGGAATGCCGAATAGAATCCCATCAGTCCGACATACCCGACTTTTGCCCCCGCAATAGCGATCGCCCGGGAACCAAACGCGGTCACCGTTCCAACACCTGCAGCATCGAATGAGACAAACGGACCGTATGCACAGATATAGGCAAATACGATCGATCCTATCAGGTTGCCGATATACACAAACACCCACAGGTTCAGGACTTCAAGCCAGGTGACCTTGTGGATAAATGCTGCCATCGGGGCGAGCATTGCGTCGCCGGTGAAGAGTTCTGCGCCGGTCAGGACCGTGATAATGAGACCAACCGGGAACACGCAACCCAGGATGAGCTGGGAGAAACCGGGGCTGGCTGCACCATAGCGCATTGCCGCATCGGATGCCATGATACCTGTTGAACAAACCGTTGCAAGGGCGGCGCCCATTGCGATATATGCGCCGGACATGAATCCACGGACGACCATGTTCCAGGCCGGTAAACCGACCTTGTACTTACCGGCATCTCCTGCTTTGGCAGTAATTGCTACCGGAGGATGAAACACCATTT
>JBFYKS010000069.1:0-5463 GCA_041305785.1 Methanoregula sp.
AACTCCCGCGATCTTCAATACACGGAGGTGAACCTGCGTTCGTGCACCTGCTCAAATTTTTTTGTCCCGGTTGTGCCGGGGGAACCGACCGGCACAGCCCCCGCCGCTCTTATCCCTGCATGTCCAGCAGGTCATCCGGGACACCCAGGTAGGGCACCCCGCTCGCCCATCCGGCATTGCGGCGCCTTGCATACTCGAGCATGAACTTCTCCTCAAACGCCGGGTCTGCAAGGAAACGCTCGTACATCTTCTTTGCAAACTCCGGAAAGATGATGCGCCCCTCCTTCTTCTCCACGCCAGAAAGGATGATCCGTGCCGCTTCATCGGCAGGGATCGCCTCTTTTGGGATATCGGTGCCGGCAAAGATCGCGGTTGCGACATTTGCAGGGCAGACGGTCGTAAACGTGATGCCGTCCTCGAAGAACTCGTACCGCAGCGCCTCGGTCATGCCCGAGACGGCATACTTGGTGGCGCAGTACACGGCCTGGGCCGGAGGCGCAATGATGCCGGCAACCGATGAGGTGTTCACGATATGCCCGCTCCCTTGTGCGAGCATGACCGGCAGGGCAAAGTGGACGCCGTACACGACCCCCCAGAGGTTGAGGTCGATCGCCTTCTTCCACATCTCAAGCGTCAGGCGACGGCTCGGGTGCGTCATGCCGATGCCGGCATTGTTGAAGAGGTAGTCGAGCCGGCCGTCCTCACGAACGCAGGTATCGATCATCCCCTTCACCTGGTCGGCAACGGTCACGTCCACGGCTGCAAACTTCGCCTTCCGGTATGCCGCAAGCGAGATCTTTGCCTTGTTTACGCTCTCCTGCCGGCTCCCGATCACCCAAACCGTTGCGCCGCGTTTCAACAACTCTTCTGCTACTGCATAACCGATGCCGGAGGTCCCCCCGGTCACGATTGCGATCTTGTCTGCAAATGTATCACTCATGATCTCACCTTCCGGTCCTGCGGGCATACCCCAGGGCACCCCGCATGTGCTCCGTTTTTCGTCTTACCTCCGCTTTTTCTGCGATGCGCGGAACTCCTGATACTCCGGTGACGCGAAGATCGCGCGGGTCTCGGCCTCGGAATGCCGGTGTGCCATGTCCCGGAATGCCGGGTCTTTGCACTTCTCCAGCACCTCACGCATAAATTCCGGAAAGACGATCAGGCGTTCTCTCTTTGCCACTCCATCAAGGATGATCCGGACGGCTTCCTCGACCGGTACCGCGCCCTCGGGGATGCGGCCTTTGAAGATCGGCGTTGCAACATCACCCGGGCAGACGATGGAGAAGAAGATGTTCTTTGGCAGGTACTCGTAATACAGGCAGTCGGAGAGGCCGATCACCGCGTTCTTGGTTGCCACGTACAGCGTCTGGTACGGGGTGCCGTAGAGCGCGGCAACCGATGAGGTGTTGATGATGTGGCCGCTCTTTTGCTCCCGCATCACCGCAAGCGCCGCGTTCACGCCGTAGATGACACCCCAGAGGTTGATATCGATCATCTCTTTCCAGTCCGCAAGCGTGCTCTCCTCGTACGGGTTCTTCTGGCTGATGCCGGCATTGTTGAAGAGGTAGTCGAGCCGGCCATCTTTCGTTACGCAGTCGGCAACCAACTTCTCAACCGCAGCGTTGTTGCGGACGTCCACGGCCGCGAACCGTGCGTTTTTGTATGATGCAAGCGAGGCCTTTGCCTTGTCCACGCTCTCCTGCCGGCTGCCGGCAACCCAGACGATGGCGCCGCGCCTGAGCAGTTCTTCAGACAGTGCATAGCCGATGCCGGAGGTTCCCCCGGTCACAATAACGATCTTTTCTGCAAAATCACTGGTCATGGTTCACCTTATGGGAGGGACCGTGCAAGGTCCATTCTCATCGTGCTTGATCCCTTCCGGAACGAGCCGGGGAGGTACTCCTTTACCGGGAGTGCGGCGAACGCGGCAATAATGTCGTACTGCGTCGGGTGCTGCTGGCGCGAGGGTACGGTTCACCTCACCGTCCCGCTGCATGCCGATGCGGACGCAACCGCATTGTCCACCGGGTAGTACGTTGCCTCGGAGAGTGCGGCGCCCGGGAAGGGGCCGACTTTGGGGATGTAACGCCAGCCGAACTGGACCATCCGGCCGTTGTCGGCGTTGATCGCCGCGAGTTCGCCCGCGGTATACTCCCGCCCGATTGCAAGCTCCATCTCAAGGAACGTGCGCCCCTCGTGGCTGGCGTTCACCGCAAGGCTGTTTTCGATCCTGCGGTACTCAGGGATGTCGGCGAAGATCTTGGGCATCCCCGCCTCCTCGCGCCCCCCGAGGATGGGCTCGCACTTGTCCTCCCAGAGGACGAGGTGGTACACCCCTTCGATGGGCTCCGTTCCCGCCACGTACCGGACGGGCACCGAGACAGTGATGAGCGAGTACTGCGATCCGCCCATCCACCGCACGCCGCTGCACTTCTGGTACATGAGCATCAGGACCGGCCGGGTGATGGCAAACTCTTCGGGGATATACTTCCGGAGTTCCTGTTCATCCGTGAGGTACCTGATCTCAAGGGTTGTGCAGTCATCGTAGGGAGCGATCCCCCCTGATGGGGACCACTGCCGGAAATGGGCCGGCATACGCCGGGTGAGTTCTTCGTCCTTGTTGCTGATTCTCACGGGTATCAATCCAAAATTTTTGCTGATAATCCTTTTTTAATATTTTATGTTATAAGACATTTTTTATCGGTCATTCTGGCGCGGGGGTCGCGTGCGGTTACCATGGATTTTTGCTGCCTGGAGCTCCCTCCCCGGATTTTTAAAAATGCAATGCGGGCCTCATCCCGGCTCCCTGCACGGGAGAACGGATATGAGGTGCTCTTGCAAAATTCCCCCGGCACGATTTGGGCTGCCGTGTCTTTGGCCGGCAAAAAAGGTGGTCTCCCGTTACGCTGCGGCGGGGAGGCGGCCGAGGATGTACGCGAGGAGGAAGAGGAGGAGCCCGTTGCAGAAGAGGATCACGGCAACCACCATGCCGGGGATGAGGCCCGGCAGCAGCATCGAGATGCCAAAGAGGATCCCGACAATGTTGAGCACGGTCTGGGTGATGAGGAGGTGTTTGAGCGGCGCCGGGATAGCGACCGGCACGGCCGGCGGGTTCTTCATCTGGACTACCATCGGCCAGAGCCGCAGGGCCAGCGGCACGATCCCGCCGGCAATGTTGAGGACCGCGAGCATGATCCGGAGCACGTCCGTGAGGATCCCCGGCACGATGCAGGAGAAGATCCCGAGCGCAACGAAGATTAAACCGACCAGCACGATCGGCCACGAGCGCCGGAACTGGCCGACCGGTGTCTCGCCCATCGCGAGTACCTGGATGGCCATGATGACGAGCAGGAGGCCGAACTGGCCGTCGGGGGAGAACGGGAGGATCCCCAGGTTGATAGGCACGAGGAGGACTGCAAGGAATGCAAGGAGCGTCCCAAGGAAGATGAGGAGAGCGTTGGTGAACGGGAGGGGGGCGTCTTGGAGGAAGAAGGAGCAGGCCCCCCTCTCTTCCGGAGCCGATCCGTTGGGTGCTGCCGGGTACGTGCGTTCCGCGACCTGGATGCACCCTGCAAGGTAGAAGAGGCTTCCTCCTTCGATGACGAGCAGGAGCGCGGTCATTACGTTGTCGCGAAGCGCCGGAACGAGCGTGGCAAAACCGAGGAGGAAAGCCATGCTGTACACGAGAGCGGAGGCAATGGTGAGGTGGCGCAGGATGCCCCCGACCCGGATCCACGTGCCGGCTTTCCTGCGGTCAAGGATTAACTGGAGGAGCAGGGCGGCTCCCCCGAGCGTGAGGATGACGCCGACCAGCGTGCGGACGATGGCAGAGAGCAACCCGGGAATGAAGCAGGCACCCATGCCGAGAATTCCTGCAGCGAGCCCGATGAGGATGACCAGCCACGAACGCCGGATCCCGCCAAAGGGGGTCTTTCCCAGCGTGATGACCTGCAGCGCAACGATCACGAGGAAGAGCCCATATGTGCTGTCCGGGGCATAGGGCAGGTTGCCGGCATGGATCCGGAAGAGGAGCAGGCCGAAGAGGAGCATGAAGGCAGCAAGGACGAGCAGGATGACCGGTTCGAGCGTGAAGTCAAATTCTCGTTTCGGTTCCGGGCTTTTGGGTGGCGTGGGTGCGGTATCAGGGGTCATGCAGGTCATCTCATCGGGAGCGGCCGGTAGTTTTTATGGCCACGGCTCTCAAAGCAGGTTTTCTGGCAGAACTATATCTTGGTTGCGTTTTTTTTCAAGGAAATTCTGCCGCCCCCCAAAATACAGCACTTTGCGGATCGGTGCGGGCAACCCGGATCCTGGTAACCATGCTGACGGGTGCTGAACGCACAAGAACCCCCCCCGTGCGATGAACACTCCCGCCTCCCTGTGTTGACGCCCCCGGCGGCAACTCAAACAATCCCCCGGCTATTGCAGTCATCGTTTATCGTAGCCGGCAGAACTGCCGGAGTACGAAAAATTCCTGCACTTCAGGAGCCTTTAAGATTATATTTCCTGATTACCCAACTGAGTGAAAGGAGTTTTTCCCACATGGATATCCCACGAATCTTCACCATCTCCGAAAGTGCTCACCGGATCCATAACCCGTTCACCCATGAGAAGCTCGCCACGCTTGGCGCGGCATTGCGTCTTGAACCGGGGACTCGCGTGCTTGACCTTGGCAGCGGTTCGGGCGAGATGCTCTGTACCTGGGCACGCGATCACCAAATCACCGGTGTCGGTATCGATATGAGCCCGTTGTTCACAAGGCAGGCGCAATTCCGGGCAGAAGAACTCGGGGTTGCTGACCGGGTCCGGTTCATCCACGGCGATGCAGCCGGCTATGTTGCCGACGAAAAGGCCGGGGTGGCAGCCTGTCTCGGGGCCTCATGGATCGGCGGGGGAGTTGCCGGCACCATCGATCTTTTAAAAAAGAGTCTTTGCACCGGCGGAATCATCCTGATCGGCGAGCCGTTCTGGCGGCAGTTGCCAAAGACTGAAGAGGTTGCCCGGGAATGTGGTGCCGGTTCTGCCTCTGACTTCCTCCTGCTCCCGCACCTTCTCGCGTCCTTTAACGATCTCGGCTACGATGTTGTGGAGATGGTTCTGGCAGACCAGGACGGCTGGGACCGGTACGAGGCGGCCAAGTGGCTCACCATGCGCCGATGGCTGGAAGCAAATCCGGGCGATGATTTTGCACCCGAGGTCAGAACCACGCTGACCCGGGAACCAGAACGTTATGCCACGTACACCCGCGAGTACCTTGGATGGGGCGTCTTTGCGCTGATGGCGCGCTGAGTTGAGGCAGCGGGGCTATCCGGGGGATTGTCAACGGCCGGGGCAGCTTGAAAATATTTCTGCTCTGGAGAGACGCACATGAATCGGGTGAGTTCACACCGGAACCGTGAAAAACACGTACGCTATGAAACGATATGATGGCTCCCCGATTCAGGGCCCCTCGCGGGGCACGGC
>JBFYKS010000070.1:0-3855 GCA_041305785.1 Methanoregula sp.
TCCGGCAGCACGGTACCAATGGTGTCGCAGATGAGATCTTTTTCAAGGGCATAGATGCCGTCAGCCTGCACGAAGCTCGGATGATCCAGCGATCCGGTACTGAGATCGGCGTTTGTCAGGCAGACCGCCATCATCTTTGGTTTCCGGGTCGTGATCTTCATGACAATCAAGTCTCGGGAGATCCGGTTATACCGGGAATTACTGACAACAAGAGCAGGTCGTACCTTGGACTGGATCTGGTTGGAATAGGAAAAATCCACAAGGACAACGGACCCTTGGGCCGGCTTTAGTCATGCGCCAGCCTTCGTTTTGCGTGTTCCTTCCACGCATCGTCCGGGTTCTCGTAATCGATCTCGATCCTGGCTTTCCGGAAGATGATCCTGTCCTTATCCGCTGAGATGGTCAGGTAATCCCCGTCCTCTATACCGAGATCTGACCGGATCTTCTTCGGGAGGGTGACGAGTCCCTTTGATGATACCTTGACCAGTGTCGTGTCAGGCATGGGTGTTCACAATTTGGATTATCAGATTCTTTGATTATCCGTTTTGCGGAAACAGAAATGTAACTCTGGAAACGGGAGATACTTAACGGTAGCGGAGAAGGGATTTCTCTGTCTCGTCCAGGATGGCAAGAAGCCGTTTCTTCCGTGCATGATCCGCCCGGAGTGCAGCAATGAACGCAGCGAACTCGTCGGTACGTCCAAGGTCCTTTAAAAGACGATAGATCTTCTCAAGGTAATGTGCCACCGCTTCATATGACTTGGGCTTTCCTTCGCCCGCCTTGTGCATAGCCCTCTCCTTCCAGATCGTGAGTGCCTGGTCCGGGAATTTTTGGGCAACAAAACCGGCAATCCGGTCGTGGTCAATATACAAAAACGGTTCATCCCGGGACACAGCACGGAACCGGTCGTACCATGCGAGAACCTCCTCCGGCCGTTTCTCATCCATGGCAATCTCGATGAGAAGAGGGTACAGTGGCCGCTCGCGCACGGGGGCCTTCAATGGTGGAAACAGGCCGGTATCCGGCAGGATGCCAAACAGGGGAAGGGTCTCGTCCGGTCCGCCGCGCCGCTTCCGGGGAATCCCGCCCCGCTCAAGACAGCCCCGCATCTCCGGCTCAAGCCGTTCCCACACGCAGGCTGCCCGTGCAGATTTTCGGAGAAGCCGCCATGTCGTAAGATCCGGCCTTTCCAGGAACCCGCCGGCCCGTATAGCAGTTACCTGAAGGAGATCTCCTTCCCTCTTCAGCTGTTCGCACAGGCTGTCCCGTAACTCTGCGGCAATGCCGGGAGATTTCAGCATGGTCTGCCGAATACCCCGCTGCATCCATGAGACTGCATCATCCATCCGGTCTGCTGCCATGAGACGCCGGACAAGCCGCCGGTAATTCTTTGTCCGGTCCGCTTCCGCAATACAGAGATCCGTTGCCTCGTTTTTCCGGCCGGCATGGTCCAGCGCCGTTACGATCCAATCACACAGGTAATCGCGCCGGTATTCCAGGAAGGATGCTCCGTGCCCGGCCGCTGCCTGCGGTTCCCTGAGTTCCTGCACCAGCCGGTCGGCAGCAATCCCCCACTCCGCCGCAGGAAACGTCCCGTCAAGGAATTCATCCGCCCCCCCACAGAGATCATATTCATCGTTCAGCTCTGCATGGATTGCATAGAGGATCCGTTCGTGCGCCGGTGTCGGCGCCTTTGATAGCGCGGAGAAGACAAGGTCCATGCACTGTCCGATCTCTCCGGCCGTTTCCCCGTCATCCTCACTGCCCGCCACCTGCTCTGTTCCCTTTCTTAGAAGCAGGGTTCCCGCCTGCAGGAGATCGCCATACTTTCCCATCGTGAGCAGGATCTGCATCCGTTTTCGCACCGGTGAATAATCGGGTATGGATGACTCGTTGTTCCATGAATTGCTCCATGCATCCATACGGGAGATCCGGTTGATGTCGGCGGTCAGCGACCGGCATACTGCTGCTGCATCGGATGCGGCAACGGACTGCCGGTCGGACAGGTCCTGCAGGACAGCGGGGATCTCCCCTGCAAGAGTCCGGAGAATCTTCACCAGTTCATCCTTTTCAAGGGTGGCAAGGTAACGGTCGAGCCGGGCGTCTGTCGATTCCCGCAGCTTCTGTTTTTTCTTTCCCCCGGGCTTGAGCGATGGGACTGGTTCTGGTGCGGTATCCGGCAGAAAGGCACCAGATTCGTCCGGGAATAACTCCTCATAATCGTCCCACCGCAGGTCCCCCTCCGCCAGTTCCGGGATCTCCACATGATTATCGATGAGGGACTGGTACTCAAGAACCACGGCAACGGCATGCTTGCACGATGAGCCGACCGGGCAGGTGCAGGAGGATTCCAGCCCGTTGCGATACCTGACCGCTGTTGTATATTCATCGGTACCTTCAACGCGGGCAAGGATCGATCCTCCGGGCCCGCGGATCATGTCCGTCACCCGGCCCTCCCGCTGGTATCCTTTTCCTCTTGTATACGTGGTCGTACCTGCCCATTCCCTGAGCTCGTCCGGATAGATGTCGGCAAGGCGATCGGATGGTCCGGATCCGGTCATACTATCTGATCAGAAACCCGGGAAATATTGAATCTGGTGGTTTATCCTTGTCGGATCATCTGCTGGTACGGCGCCAGCCCGGGAAGGGGTGATCCAGGGCCCGGGCCTCCGCAATTCCCGATTATGCAAACAACCATATCCCTCAAATTCATAGATTGAATTGAATACAAGGATCCCATCCCCATGCCGTCCCCATCCAAGATGAGTATCGAGGAAATTGCCGAACTGTTGGATATCGAAGATCTTTCCGAAAGTACCTACATCGAAATCAAAAAAGCAATTGGCGGGGATGGAAGAGGTCAGTTACCCGAATCGTTTTTTTCAACCTATAGTGCATTTGCTAATACACAAGGAGGGATCGTCCTTCTCGGTTTTCAGGAAGTTTCTCCTGGCGAATTCGCCCTTATTGGGATCGCTGAACCAGGCCGGGTTATCGATCAGCTGTGGAGTAACCTGAACAACCGAGACAAAGTCAGAAACAACAACTTAAACGATCAGGATGATTCTCTTGAAGCGCATGAGGGAAAACAATACAAAAGGAACAACGTACCCCCGGAACAGCTAGAACAGAAACCCGTATACGTAGGGAAAAATCCCTTGGCCGGGACATATCGCAGGAATTTTTCGGGGGACTACCTTTGCGAAGAAGCCACAGTCAAGCGGATGATCGCCGAGCAGGTGGAAGATTCACGTGATGGAAAATTACTTCATCATTTCACCGAGACTGACCTGGACAGCAATACCTTCCGAGCCTACCGGAACCGGTTTAGCAGCACTAAACCGGCGCATCCATGGAACAACCTCGATGATCATGAATTCTTGCGGTCAATTGGGGGGCTTACACGGGATCGTGCATCTGGAGAGGAGGGTCTGACCCTTGCTGGTCTTCTCATGTTCGGGAAACTGAGGTCGATACTCGATGCTGTCCCCCAGTATCTTGTCGATTATCAGGAGCGCAGACCTGAAGACGATGACGGGACACGATGGGTGGACCGAGTCACCACAGATGGTACATGGTCCGGCAATCTTACGATTTCTTCCAGATCGTCATCCAGAAACTCTACCGGGATCTCAAGGTGCCGTTCAAACTGTCAGGGCCCTCCCGAATTGATGATACCCCGGTTCATGAAGCCCTTCGTGAGGCCCTGACAAACACCCTTGTTCATGCGGATTACAGCGGAACGGTTCCGATCCTTGTTGTCAAGCGACCCGACATGTTCGCGTTCCGGAATCCGGGTACCATGAGAGTTCCGGTTGAGGATGCAATTCGCGGTGGTGTCAGCGATTGCCGCAA
>JBFYKS010000071.1:0-5332 GCA_041305785.1 Methanoregula sp.
CGTGCGGACGAACTCTTCAACATCCATACAATCCGGTTTGCGGTTCAGGCATAAAAAAGCCGGGTATATGTGGGGTTACCGGAGCAGGACACCAAAGACATCCGAGAAGCACCGGAGGGCGTCGTCGAACTTCCCGATCTTGAGCATGGACATCCCGCGCCGGACACCCGAGCGGACATCTTTGACATCGAGGTAATACGCCTGGTCGAATGCCCGGGCGGACTCCTCGAGTTTTCCGAGCATGAAACAGGAGTTGGAGAGGACAACCCAGGCATCGGCAATTGTCGGGTCACGTTCGAGTGCCAGCTCAAGGCAGCGTATTGCATCCTCGTGCAGGGAGAGCATGCTGAGCGCGAGTCCCTTGCGGTAGAGGGCATTGGGATGGTCCGGCTCGATCGTGAGGGCACGATCAAAGACCTCAACCGCCTCGCGGTACCGCTTCAGGTTGATGAGCGCGATGCCCTTTTTGATCACGGCAGAGAAGTAGAACGGGTAGATCTTCAGGGCCCGGTCGTAACAGAGGATCTCCTGCTCGAACCATTTCAGTTTCCCGTAGGCAAAACCCTTGTTCACCCATGCCGAGAGGTAACGGGGACGGATCTCGATGGCACGATCGCAGCACAAAATCTCGGACTCGAACCTGCCCAGCATACCGAGGGCAACGCCCTTGTTGTTCCACGCAGTGGCATTCTCGGGATCGATTGCGAGTGCCTTTTCACAGCAGATCACCTTGTCCTCGAACCGGTCGAGCATGCCATACGCGAATGCCTTGTTGTTCCAGGCATCGATGCAGTTTGGGTCGATTTCGATGGCCCTCTCGCAGCACTCGATCTCCTCCTCGTAGCGCCCGAGTTTGCCGAGGGCAAAGCCCCGGCCTACCCAGGCAAGGGCAAGGTCCGGGTCAACCGCAAGGGCAAGCGAGAACGAGGTGAGTGCATCCTCATGCCTGCCTTCCCGTCCGAGTGCAAGGCCTTCGAGGTAGAACTCGCGGCCCTTTTGCCGTGATGGGGGATCGGCTGCTTCGTATTCAGGAGGCATCAGGAAATAGTCCTCGTAACAGGTTACCGGTGATACTTGAGATTTGTACCGGAGATATTTATGTTAGCGGATGTTTATGATGCATCGTCTCCTCCAGTTAAGAGGGAAAATTTTCCGTTTC
Organism: Methanoregula sp.; assembly: GCA_041305785.1. GTDB lineage: Archaea > Halobacteriota > Methanomicrobia > Methanomicrobiales > Methanospirillaceae > Methanoregula. The sequence goes on from JBFYKS010000071.1 coordinate 1,160, forward strand.
ATCCCTTATGCAATCGGTCTCATTTTCTGACAGGATAACATCCCCCAAAAAAGAAAACCCGGTCCATTCATTGTTGGGAACTTATGACATTTTTTTATGCGTGCTGTTTTGTTTTGCCCTTTTTGGAATTTATTTCGAAAGAGTATTAAAGGTATTAATAAAAGTACAAATATTGCTGCCTGACACTGAATCATCCGCTTCCAATGCAAATGGCACAATCCTGATGATAGCAGCGACCATCATTCTTGCAGCGCTCCTCCTGATGCAACTCATCCAGTTACCGGCAGTTCTTGTCAGGGAGGAGGTGCCAGTGGTATTCGAGATCACCCTTCTCCGGCACACGAACGAACATGGCGTCCTCAATTATGACAGTTACCTGGTGGTAAAAAATACCGGGGATCGTGCGTATGATAACCGGAAACTCTATGCAAAAACGTACCGGAACGGCAAACTGCTGCCGTGTTTTATCCCATATATCAACTTCAACAAATTCATTTATGTCCATCCCTATGGCATCGAGACGATCGGAGGGCATGGAACCAATAATTACCATTGGTACCCGCAATCAACCATCTTTGTCGATTACACGGACAAGACATTTCATCCGGGCGATGTCGTTCAATTCGAAGTATTCGACCGCGACACAAACCAGATTATCTCCCGGGACACCTGGCCGCATACGAGCGACAGCACAAAAAAGTGGATGGATCTGTTGTTTTAATCATCAAGCCGCTTGAAGACACCCTTCTTGGCCTTGAAGATCTTGCATTCCGGGCAGCGCCAGGTATCGGGAACCTGATCCCACGGGGTGCCTGCCGGTATCCCGTTCTTGGGATCACCCCTGGCAGGATCGTAAATCCAGTGGCATTCAAGACAGACCCAGCGGGCATTCTTTGCATCGGTTGGCATGGTTTCATTCAACTCCCCAATAATCACAAAACCGTGTAATCATTTGTTTTGTCCTTCAGGGTATGAATTGTTTGTTTTGGGCAACCGTGCAGGGGACAGAGCCCGATTAACCGGTCTCCGCTCTCCCGAAGAGTTGCCGGGCACAGAGCCGGGCCACCCGTAGGGGTTCGGGTATCTTCCCGTCCAGCGTAAAGTCATCGCAGAACCGCGCTGCATCGGCAGCATTCATCCCATACGACCGGAGGTAGAGGGTCTGGCCGGTGTGGAGGAGAACCGGTTCCCGATCCGCCAGCTTCCGGTATGCTTCCAAACGGGCATCGTCACCCGGGAAATGAGCGCGGATGTCCTCAAGAAGGCCGTCCGACTCCTCGTACGTGACACAGATGACCGGCAGGCCGGTCTTTTCGGCGATGCGATTCGGATCGATGATATTGAACCAGGCGATCACACAACCCGACAGCAGGATAACATTGAGATCTCTCCGGTCGAGATTTTGCACCATGGCAAGGATCGAGTCGGTTGCATCCGTTCCCCCGACCGTGACGGTTCCGGAACAAAACCCGTCAATCCGGAGATCTTTTCTCATAACCACCCCGGCAAGGATCGATCGGGTACGCCCGGCACAGCTCTCAGCAATACCCAGCGCCCGGAGACCCTTTTTTGGCAGGTGCATAGAAGCACTTATGACACCCGCTATAAAATACTATACCGATGAAATTCAACAAAGATGAGGTCTGCATCTTAATCCCCACCTTAAACGAGGCACCCACGATCGGGAACGTGGTGAAGGAGTTCAAGGCGCTTGGGTACAACCATATCCTTGTTATCGATGGGAAGAGCACGGACAATACCGTAAAGTTCGCCCGGGAAGCCGGGGCAAATGTCCGCACCCAGTCCGGCAAGGGGAAAGGAAACGCAATTATCGAAGCATTCGAGGTGATTGAACAGCCCTATATCCTGATGCTCGACGGTGACGGGACCTACTCTTCCAAAGATGCCGAGAAGATGCTCACCCCGCTCTTTTTAGGGTTCGACCAGGTCATCGGTGACCGGCTGATGAATGCCGAGGAGGGATCGTTCTCCCGGCTCAATCTCTTTGGCAACCATATGCTCAATCTCCTCTTCAAGATTGCTCACAGCCGGGACCTGCATGACATTCTCTCGGGATACCGCGCGTTCACCAAACTTGCCGTGAGCCAGATGCACTTAAAGGAGAAAGGCTTCGAGATCGAGACGGAGATCTCGGTTGAGGCAGTTAGGAACGGCCAGCGGATCATGATCGTGCCGATCAAGTACCTCAGGCGCCCGGGAACTGCAACCAAACTGTCTCCGTTCCATGACGGATTCAAGATTGTCAGCACCATTTACCGGCTCGCCCGCGTGAACAACCCGATGTTCTACTTCGGCATGATGGGGGTATTCACCACCATCCTCGGTCTGCTGATCGGGGTGTATGTGGTCCTTGAATGGTTCAACAATATCGAGCATATCCCGCTCACCATCCTGACGGTACTCCTCATCGTTGTCGGTATCGAGATCTTCATGTTCGGGATGATCAGCGATATGCTGCTGGTCTTCCACCGCGAGATCATCAGGGAGATCCAGCTCCTCCAGCCCAAGCAGCCAAAGTAAGAAGATGCAGGTGTCCGGCATTCACTATGCCGCAGGATAAAACTCCTTTTTTACTCTCGTGAATTCCATAAAAACGTGAATGATGGACGACGGATTTTTGATTTTTTTGCTCTGGAGAAACGAGCATGAACGGGCTTTCACATCCCAATGATAAAAAAATAGAATTACTAAAATCAATCCTGATAGAGATGTTTAGTGCACTCAGCAAATTTTCAGGGGAAACACTCATTTAAAAAAATGGACTCCCCTTCTCGCCATCCCTTCCCCCAAGGGGGCTCAATTGCGCATGCGACACCTCCGTATTACCGGTACGGGACACCCCAATAAGAAAAATGTTTTCACAAAACCGAAATTGAGGCCGCCGCGGGAGCGCCCCGCGGGGGCGGCGGCAGGCATCTTCATGAAGGGAGGGAGCAGTTTGCCCTCATCATCACATCTAAGGTTTAACAGGGCATTCTTTTCATTTTCCGAGATAACCTGACTTTTTTCGGAACGGGGAAAATTGTCCCGGGGGTTTTCCGTCAGGATGAAATAATCAGCACGGTGAGGGAAACCATGAGCAGTTGCCGGAACGTGGCAGATTATCATGTTTCCGCTTCAGACCTGAAGAGAAGGAACGAGAGTACAAGACCGGACACAAAGCCTGCCACGATAGCAACCGGTATTCCCACACCAAGCCCGACCAGAAAGACTGCGATGAGGACCGATGCAAAGAGACCCACAAGGTTTGCCGCAGGGGTTTTCCGACCGGACGGCGTGTTCCGGATCATGGTATTTCTCCGCCCCCATGCGCCGGGTTCAGCAGCGGGATCTCATTTACGGGCATAACTGGCAAAACCCGTTTTATACAGCAGAATACGACAGGAGTGCTCGGCAAGCGAGGTCAGCAGGTATGCCTCATCAAGGGACTTTCCTGCAGCAAAGGTCCCGTGTCCCCGGGCAATGACAAGCCTGCCACCAGTAAGGCCATCAGAGACGGTTCGTGCAACCTCGTCAGAACCGGGCGCACCGTCAACGACCGGGATTAAAGGGCAGAACATCAGCCCTTCGCTGTCCTCAGGAACAATCCGGTCCAGCACCAGCGACGCCGCAATGGCAGCCGGCGGGTGGGCATGGACAATCGCCTGGTGGGGGGTCTTTTTATACACCTCGCGGTGGACGCGGTACTCGCTCGATGCATCGGGAGGAACCGGGCCTTCAAGGGGGACAAAGACCGGCTCATGAAAAACATCGAGATACTCCCCCGTCCGCTTGATGAAAAATCCCTCCCCCTCGCGGACACTGAGGTTGCCAAAGTTCCCGCCCACAAGGTGCTCGGCAAAGAGGCGTCTGCCGATACGTTCGAACTCGGTAGCGTGCATAATAGGTACAACGGTTCATCCTCAAAAGGCATAAAGTGCCCGTTTCGTGAAGAGGGTATCAACCTTCCACGGGAGAACCGGAATGGATCCGGGAATGGCAGGAAGACCGGGAAATGCAAAAAGAAGAAAAAAGATTACATGAACTGGATACCGACATCGCGCATCTTGTTGTAGCGCGCGATATTGAGGAGGAGCGGAGTCAACGCTTCCACCATGCTGGACGCGGCAAGCGGCCCGGCATCGAACGCCTGGAGTTTTGAGACCGAGTTGA
>JBFYKS010000072.1:0-3201 GCA_041305785.1 Methanoregula sp.
GTGGCATCGTTGAGGATTGGGCCATCGCGTACCGCAACGGTGACGTGCGAGCCACGGGCCTTTAAGAAACCGACAAGGAGGCGGTCGAAGACGATCTCCCCGCAGTTGTCGGTCAGGTACACGACCCGGGAACAGAGATCCAGGATCGCATCCGTGTCGTCAATATCGAGGCCGCGTCTGAACTCATCTGCAAAAAAACAGGAGAAGTCAGAAGTGACAGTATGGTCCCGGACGCCATAGTCAAAGGTGTTGCCTATCACGCTTGCAAGGGCATGGTCGTAAAATGTCGTAAGCTCAGGCCGGACTTCGCGGCAGACTTCCATGGCCTGGCGGTTGCCTTCCATTTTCAGGTGATAAAACGGGTCGGGGTTTTTCACCATTGCACAGGCTTTCCGGTGCATGGCGCTTGCGATGACCGGGTGGGAGTGGTCCTTGCCGCGGTTCGACTCAAGCATCTCCCTGCATGCAGCAACGGTCTTTTCTGTGGTTGTTGGATCGGCAGCAGCGAGCTCGCATTCCATACGAACCCGGGAGAGCAGGCAGTCGATACAGGTATCGGTGAGTTTCATGATAATACCAGAACTATTGGCTGGTAACAACAAAAATGATGGGGCCACTGAGATTTGAACTCAGGTCAGAAGACCCCCAGTCTCCTAGGATGGCCAGGCTACCCTATGGCCCCGCTCTCCTACTATAGGATCATATCACTTATGTAGCTTATGTTACGCGTCACGAGGATTCACTAAGAAAAGGGGGGTTGGTGGGCCGATCAGATATTGCCGCGCTTGAACTCTTCAACCCGGGAGATCAGGTTCTCGAGTTCCGTATCCGTAATCCTGATCTTGCCTTCAATGGAATCGACCTCATCGAGCAGCTGCCGTATCCTCACGTACATCAGATAAATAATGAACTGCTGGACAACAATTACGCCGCCGAACAAGACCAGCATGTATCCTTCGTATGCCATAAGAGCTCCGAGAATGGTATCACCTGAACACTGCACGGGCAAGACGGTCTACGAAACTTTCGTTCTTTGCCTCGTCCGCTTCTTCCTCAAATTCAACACCGCACATCTGGGCTGCGATCCGCTTGAACGCCCGTGTTGCGTCCGTGCTTGGGTACTTCAGCACGCAGGGTGTCTTATACGCTGCAGCCCTGCGGACGCTTGCATCTTCCGGCACGACGTCAATAACCCGGACACCCAGCACGTCCTCGACACTCTGCGAACGGAGCTCGGTATGCTCGAGACCGGCACGGTTCAGGATGGCGCCATATACACTCCCCCCCATCACCTCGCAGAGGATCTTGGTCTTCAGGGCATCGGCCATGGAGGCGAGCTCGGGATTCACCACGAGGATGACCTGGTCGGCAACCGAGAGGGGCACAACACCCTCCTTGGATATCCCGCTTGGTGCATCGATAAGGAGGTACTCGCACCGGTCCACCAGTTTGTGCATCACATCGCGCAGCTTGTCGGGATCTGCCTGCTGGAATCCCTGCAGGGAGATCCCGCTCGGGACGACCTTGACCCCGGCCGGGCCCTCATAGATCGCGTCCTCAATATCAGCCTTGCCGGCCAATACCTCGTGAAGCGTGACCGGGACATCGTCCATACCCAGGATGAGCGCCATGTTGGCCATGCCGATATCGGCATCGAGGATGTAGGTCTCCCGGTCGAGAAGGGCTAAGGATATACCAAGGTTCACGGTAAGCGTGGTCTTGCCGACTCCGCCTTTTCCTGAAGTGATGGTATATGCCCGGATCATCTGAATTCTTATTTCAACTGGTTGGGGAAAAAGGTATTTATAAATTGTTGAGGTCGGACCTTTCCGGTTCCTGCCGTCTGGCAGATCGGGGACCTGGCAGATTGCGGGAGGGATATTCTCGCATCATTCGGAACCGTCATGGTAATCTGCACCTCCGGTCCGGGATCGTTTTTACCGGACGTGCGGAACCTGTCCGGATCCGCGTTGGGGTAAAAAACTGCCCGGAAAATAGCGGTAAAACCCAACAATCAGGGGATTTTTCCCGGATTGGTCTGGAGTGCAAAGACAGGAAAAACAATATGTATATATGCTCCCATCAGGTATTATGAATTACACAGGGTAGTGCAGCAGGAGCATTTGAGCATGTTGAAAGAGAAGATCTCTGCATTCATCGAACAGGTACAAGCCATCGAGGGGGTTGCGGCATGTGCCCTTGTATCCCGCGATGGAATCATCGCTGGAAAGCATTTTGACCGGGATCTCAACGAACCCTGGTTCGGTGCCCTGTCCGCCACCATCCTCGCATCCGCGGAATCGGTGGGGAGCATCATCCACGCCAAGTCTCTTGGCTCGGTGACGATCCGGGCTGAGAACTCATCGGTCATCATCATGGGGGCAGGGGAAAACTTTCTTATTGCTGCGATCATCAGTGATATTGCAGAACCGACACGGGTTCACGCACTCATGCTCGAAGTTGCTCAGAAAATCAGGGAGGCGATGTAATGTATACCATTCTGGTTGTTGACGACAGCCCTTTTATTGTCGATGTGTTCGTCACCATGCTCGAACGCGGCGGATACCGCACCGTTGCAGCATACGGGGGTGAGGAATGTCTGGAGATCCTGAAGACCGTGACCCCCGATCTCATTCTCCTCGACATCATGATGGAACCCGTTGACGGATGGGAAACCCTCGAGAGGATCAAGGAGAACGCAGAGACCAAGGAAATTCCCGTCCTGATGCTCACGGCAAAACAGCTCACCCCGGCTGAAGCCCAGGAATACGGGATCTATATCGAGGACTATGTCTTAAAGCCCATCACCCACCGCGAGCTCTATGACGCGATCGAGCACGTGCTCACCCGCCGCCAGTCTATCAAGTCGGACATGGACATGGCAAAACAGTCCGGGTTCGACACCGAGATCATCACCGAGTATGCCCGCCTCTCCAAGAGCATCGACGTGAACCGCCGCTTAATGAAGATCCTCGAGACCACCTATAACTTCAATGACTCAAAAGTCCGCGTCAGCGACGAGATCTCCCGTGCCATCAAGAGCATGGAGATGAATATCAAGTTCCAGGAGAACCGCCTGCAGCAGATCAAGGGAGAACTCTCGGGCACTCCCTCATCCCAATAACGGTACCGGGCATGGCAGGGTATCCTGTCCCGGTACCTGATTGAAATACTATGCACGTGAGATATAACCGGCATCCG
>JBFYKS010000073.1:0-5521 GCA_041305785.1 Methanoregula sp.
CAAGGCAAAAGCAACGGAAGCCATCGAACATTACTGCGGTATTCCGGTCATCGGGGCCATCCCCCGGATGGAGGAGATGCAGCTTGCCATGCGCCACCTGGGTCTCGTGCCGTACCGGGAAGGATCCGGACGGGGCGACTTTGATGCCCGCATCGGTGTCATCACGGAGATGATCGGCAAATATGTCGACCTTGACGCATTCACCGCACTCATGGACGAAACAACCCCCCGCCCGAACCGGAAAAGCCTGTTTGAGTTTCCAAAAGACCGGGATGTCCGGATCGGAGTAGCGATGGATGAGGCATTCAACTTCTACTATGCCGATCTCTTCGATCTGCTGCACGCGTCCGGTGCGGATTACGTGCCGTTCAGTCCGGTCCATGACCGGCTTCCGGAAGCGGACGGGTACATCATCGGAGGGGGCTACCCGGAACTCTTCCTTGACGAACTGGAGAAGAACGACCGGATGCGGGAGGCAGTGCGGGAAGTCTCCAAAAACGGAACGCCTATCTATGCAGAATGCGGCGGCCTGATGTACCTGACCGACCGGATGACGCTGAAAGCCGGCTGGCAGGGCCGCGAGAAAGAAGAGAACGCTGAGATGTGCGGGGTTTTCTGCGGATCGACTTCGATGCCCGCACGGCGCGTGGTGAGCTACGTGGAAGGAACCTCTGCCGCAGGATCGCCGCTCGGAGCCGGCTCATTCCGCGGTCATGAGTTCCATTATTCCGAGGTCCGGCTGGCTCCTGAAATAAAGTTTGCGTACCGGCTCACGCGCGGGATTGGGATCCGGGACAACCTTGACGGGGCTGTTGTCAGTTCTACGCTTGGGAGTTATACCCACCTGCACCCGGTTGGAAGCGCCGGCCTGTTCCGGCATTTCATTGACCTGTGCCGGACCAGAAGGACATAACGTTCTTTTGTGTGCCTGTTCTGCACTTGTCACACCCCTTCTCCCAACCCGCGGTGCCGGGACGGTCTCCATGGTGCTCTGCCCCTGGTTCTAATGCATTCCCCGCGATCAAAAGAAAAAACTACAAAACCCCGGCCACCCCATCACAATCTATGATAATTTATTATGATGGGAAGTACCTGCCGGATGACCAGGCAAAAGTGTCGGTTTTCGATCACGGGTTCCTCTACGGTGATGGTTGTTTTGAAGGTATCCGGGCGTACAATGGCAGGGTTTTCCGCTTAAAAGAGCATATCGACCGGCTGTACGATTCTGCCCAGACCATCGACATCAAACCGCCCATCAGCAAGGAGGAGATGACCGAGGCGATCTGTGAAGTGCTCCGCAGGAACAAGCTGAACGATGCATACATCCGGCCCATCATTACCCGGGGTGTCGGGGACCTCGGCCTTGACCCGCGCAAGTGCCCCAAACCCTCGGTCATCATCATCGCCGTGACCTGGGGCGCGATGTACGGCGACCTGTACGAAAAGGGCTTAAAGGGTGTTACGGTCTCCATCCGGCGCAATCCTGCCGAATGCCTGCCTCCGAACGTAAAGAGCCTCAATTACATCAACAATATCCTTGCCAAAATCGAGGCGAATTACAAAGGCGGGGACGAGGCGATCTTCTTTGACACCAACGGGTATCTCTCGGAAGGGAGTGGCGACAACCTGTATATCGTCAAAAACGGAGAGATCATAACTCCCCCGACCCTCAACAACCTCCGGGGTGTCACGCGGCTTGTCGTGCTCGAGATTGCACAGTCGCTTGGCATCACGGTACGCGAGCAGAACCTCGGATACTTCGACCTGTACACGGCCGACGAACTGATCTGCTCCGGAACAGCAGCCGAAGTTGCGCCCATCGTCTGGGTTGACGGTCGGACGATCGGTTCCGGAAAACCCGGGCCGGTATTCCGACAGCTGGCCGCTGCATTCAAACCCCTGACCGCAAAGGAAGGTTATCCCATCAACAAATCATAACGTAATTTTTTATAAACAGCGTCTGGAAAATCCCGCTGCTCTCCCCGTTCTCCTTTGTCTATTCGATTCGCAGGATCTCCGGGTAGAACATTTTCAAGAGCTGGTCAAGGTGTAAGAACGCCTTTTTGTGATCAATGTAGATCCGATAGGATTCCCCGGACCGGGTCCTGAAGGTGATATGTCCTGCAAAGAGCAGGGGTTTTTTCATCTCGATGGTCACGATATCCCGGCGCCAGAGTTCACAGACCTTCTCTTTTGCGAGATACTCAATGGAGCGCGGGCTGGTATCGACCGTGGTGCCGAAGAGTTCATCGAGAATGAACGCCCCGAACTGCAGGCCGTGGGGATTGGTTGCGTCAAGGTCCTTGTTGTGGATGATGAAGAGCCGCTGGTCGGTAGCATAAACCCCGTAACCCCCGGTGGTGGAGCCGATCGCGCCGGCGATTGCACCGGCCATCCCCGGCTCGGGAAGCTTGACCGTGATGCTGGATATGCCGCCAATGTACTGCTCTTCTTCATAGATCCCGATGATCGAGTTCACACTTGGCTGTTCGCTGACCAGGATCGACTGGATGGATGCGATGATCGTCCCCTTGGCATCATAGATGCCGGTGCATTTTCCCCAGATGAGCATGGGTTTGTTCCGGATTGTGACACCCTCAAGGCTGCCAAAGAAGGTATCCCCCTCGCGGGTGATGGCCGGAAGTTCACCGGGAACTGAGGCATCGGGAGGCATGATAAGGTAATCGATGAGCATATGCCGGCGCTCGCCATAGAACGGGATGGAATAGGCGTAATCGCCCTTGCCGACCATATCCTTTGCGTCGATACCGGTCAGGCGGGCAATTGCATCATTCCAGGCAATGACTGTACCCTTCAGGTCAATGGCAAAGATCGGGTACGGGACATTTTTCACCGACTGGTTCAGGCTTTCCCACCGCCCCCTGGCAACAATGCTTTTTGGGGCTTCAGACATGCGCGGGAGATCCGGCAGGGCGGGAAGGTTTGTGGTTATGGCAGGGGAGAACTCTTTGAGGGGATCCTCGAGCGTGAGTTTTCCGACCAGTTCAAACGTGCGGATCTCATCGAGCCACTCGGTATCGGCATCGTCAATCTCTACAGTCTCTGACTGGACAATTTCCGGATAGAAGAGTCTGAGCAGCTGCTCAAGATGGTTGAACGCGTTCTTATGGTCGACATAAATCCTGAACGAACTGCCGGATCGCGTCCGAATGATTAAGAATCCCGAGAACAACCGTGGGGTCTTCATCTCGATGCTGGTGATGTCCTTTCGCCATACCTCGTATACCTTGTCCCGTTCGAGATCGGCAATGGCACGCGGGCGCATATCCACGTTGGTCCCGAAGAGTTCATTGACCATAAACTCCCCGAACTGGATGCCTTCGCCCCGCGAGGCATCGAGATGCGGGTTATGGATCACGAACAACCGCTGGTCGGTTGCATATACCCCGTACCCGCCGGTTGCAGATCCGATTGCGCCGGCGATTGCGCCCCCCAGCCCCTCTCCGGCAACCTTTAAGATGATGCTGGATACCCCGCCAATATAATGCTCGGATGACGGTTCGCCTTTTTCCGGAACAACTTCAAAAGATTCCCCGCTGACAATTAAGGACTGGACCGCCGCGATGATGGTTCCGGTACCGTCACGGATGGAGGTACCTTTCCCCCAGATCTTCATGGGGCAGCCGCGGATGGTGACGTCCTCTACCTCACCGGTATACGAGTCGCCGTCGCGGACAACGGCCGGGAGTGCCCGCGAATCCAGGATCCCCTGCGGGTTTACGATGGAATCTATCAGCATCGGGCGTGGTTCGCCATAGATGGCGAGCGCGTAGGCATAGTCTCCTTTCCCAAGGATGGTCTTTTGCTCAATTCCGGTGAGTTGTTCGATCGCCTTGTTCCAGGCAATAACGATGCCGGCCTTGTTGATGGCAAATATCGGGTACTGGAGGTTCTCGATGGAACCTGCAAGGTCTGAAAGGTCCGGTGTGGCAGAAGGTTTTTTGAAGGTTCTGGAAGAGTCTGTCTCTTCACCGTCATCGGATTTGCCGGAAGCTTTCTGCGGCAGGATGTTGCTGAGCCGGACAACATAGGAGAGATCTCTTCCCTGTGCAAGGTATTCGGTGACGGTGCTGTCCTCATCAAAAATTGCCCGGTAACTCCACTGGAACAACCGCAGGTTCCCTTTATGGTCCAGGACGTGGTGTTCGATGTAGGTGCCGGGATTTTTCGGGGTAAGGGTTATGAAGAGTTTTTCCACCTCCCCGCGTTCATCCTCAGGGATGGTTGCTAAAAAGTTATCCGCGGCAATACGGTTCCCGCCCGAGAACCGTAGGTATTGTTCATTGGAGAGCGTGATCTTTCCTTCGGGCAGGAAACTGCAGAGCAGATCCTGCTGGTGTTCAACAACCGATCGGTACCAGGCATCCGCAGAATCCGGGATACGCTCCCTGCGCCTTTTAATAACTGAGGTCCGGATGAATTCCAGCACCCGGGGGAGCTCGTGCTGGATCTCGACACCTTTCTGGACATAGTAGTTGCCCCCGTTGTTCAGCGTCTCGATGGCTACCTGCGCGAGGTGCCTTCCCGTGAACATGATGAAGAGTGCCGGATCGTTCTGGGCACGGATCTCCCTGAGCAGTGCGATGCCGTTTTTGTCCGGCATGGAATAGTCCGCGATGATCGCATCGAACTGGTACTGCCCGATGAGATCGAGGGCATCGGAACCGGAGGTGCAGGTGAATACCGAGAGATCTTCTTCCCGGCCAAAGAATGTCTTGAGGAGATCGAGAACCCATTCATCGTCATCCACGCAAAGGACTGATATGGGCTGGGAATCTTCAGGCTGGGCACTCATGATCTCACTGTTCCGGTATGGGCTTGTTGTATTGGACGTGTATTCTTTCCTTAAATAAAAATTATGTGAATACCACTGCCCGGGCATCCTCCGGATATCCGGAATTTATTACCGGGTATGGTGCACCTTTTCCCCGCTATCCTTGATTCGTCCTCGATACTATTTAGGATTTTTGAAATGTAGGGCTGTGAAAACCCCCGGTTTTTGGGATTTTTGCAGGGGGATTTGGAAAAACAATCCATATCTCACGTTTTTGCCGTAACCCCGGGAACAAATCGTAAGAAAAAATGGGTCCTGGCTCCAAATCTGCCATAACCTATTTATGACGTTGGGTGAAACTAACTAGAGCAACGTGCTGCTATAGTGTAGTCCGGCCAATCATGTCGGCCTTTCACGCCGACGACTGGGGTTCGAATCCCCATAGCAGCATTCTGTCAATGGGTTGCGTTCTAAACTTTGAACTGAGCCCGATACGTGCCTTTTCTAAAAATTATTTTGTGAATGGTGGTGCTGCCTCGGCAACAACCTGCATACCACCTAAAAAAAAGAACCAGATGACGAAACATACGATAACGATGGATATGATTACCTCAACGATTGTAACAATATCTGGTGATGATTCATTTCCTCTTCCCATAAGGTCCCACCTCACTTGGCTAGTGATAGTTATTCAAAAAATATAATAACTTAAGAGAGTATTGAAGA